>JAURNZ010000015.1 GCA_030829925.1 Gammaproteobacteria bacterium
AGACATTGCTTCTTTTGCAAGTGTTGGTTCAGATACGTCACAAATCGCAGGTGGTTTACTAACGGGTATTACCACACAGTCTGCAGTTAATGAAAATTGGGCAGTTCGTTTAAGTTGGCTTGAAACCCTCTTTTTGCAATACGAATATGATGTGATATTGCCTTATTCAAATACATATGATGATTCTGGCACTACAACAACCGTCACTGCTAATATTCAACATGTATCTTTCAAACCAACCATTGATCGCTTCATGGCTTCTATTATTTATTACCCACGTGGACAAGACTTAAGTCGTGTCATTACACCAAAGGTAGAACGAGCTAAAAACTATGTTTTATTCAATTTTGTGAAAGATGTTTCAGAAATGAATGAAAGTCAGGATCAAGAACAAATTTTAAAAGTATTTCATTTGCCTTTAGCTGTTTCTGGTTGGGGTGGTGAAATCACAGCAGGCAGGCGTTTTAATGTCAATGATTCGTTCTTTTTTGGCATTGAAGGTTTTGCCCATTTCTTAAATAGCTTTGAAGAAAACCAGGGCCTTCACACACAAACAAGATTTGAGGAACAGTTAGAGCATAACTGGGATGTAGGTTTTGTATTAACCCCAGGTGTAACCATTGGTGAAGGTCAAAACCTAGTTTTACTAGCAGGTATTGCAAGAGGAGACTTTACTGATCGAGGTATTGCTGGCGATCAGGAAAATACAGCCATTGATCTTAAATCCTGGGGCGGTGTCGCAGGCGTTAGACAAGAAATTACTTTAGATGACCACTGGCGTCTAGCTCTTGGTATGAAAACAATTCACTTCCAGTCTATACAGGTGCAAACATCAGGAACATACTCACTAAATGATTTTGATGATATCAGCTCAGGCATTTATAGTGCAGGTTTAATGTATACCTGGTAATATTAGAATGTATATCTCAGCGCAAAATGAGCGGTCTCTAAGTTTGTCTTGTGACCATTGGTGTTGTTAAGTTTATCTGATTGTTCACCACCTAAGATAAGGCTAAAATTATCTACAATATCATATATGATTCTTATACCATCGCCACGCGAAGTTTGCTTTCTATTATTTCTGTCATGATAGCTTGCTTCATGGTGTGTGATTGCAAGTTTTGTTTTTGCATTTAATTTAAACTTGCCAGTTATTTCATTGGTATCTTCTATATTGCCATCTGAATTATCATCATATTTTTGATGTGATAAATCTAAATGCATACTTTTAACAGGTGACCAACCAAATGTAACACCAGCGCCCTTAGTACCAAGGGCACTGTTTTGAGCATTATGACTGTCATAAAGACCTAAATGGAGCATGAAACTTTGATTGGGCAATAAATGATTCATAATATATTTTAAACCCATATTGTAATCATGAATGCCGCCCTCAATGGTTCTAAATCCCCAAGTTAGATAAAGGTCGGAGACAAGTTTAGGGTCGCTTACTTGTCCATACATGGTTGCAAAAGTTTTAGATATTTTTTTTGACTCTCCGTCAATAGTACCGGTTTGCGTATTAATAAAAACGTCATCCTGACCAACTGCTAAAAAAGTAACTATATTTGATTTATGGGTTGGATGCGTGTTGGCATTTGATGCTTGCGCAGTGCCATAAGCACTCATGAGCGCAAAGCTCGAAATAAGTAACGTTTTTGTAAGTTCTTTAGTTTGCGTCATGTTAAATACTCCTTTATGTCGCAATTTGTTTATTTAGCTGAAAAATTATATCCAATTGCTATACCATCAGCACCTGGGTTGTAGCTTTTAAGACCAGCATTAGATAAGTGGTAGATGCCAATATGCCATTTAGGGGTCAGGTTATATCTAATATTAGATTTAAACTGTATATGTCCACCTAGATCTGGACCATTGCCTTGATGGTAATAACCAGGACCAAAAGCAAAACTAAAATTATTCCAATAAACGCGCATGCCGCCACGAATGTAGTAAACAGAATCATTAGATGCTTCAATAGATACTTCTGGATGTAGTGTGTGACCGGTGTCCCATGTTTGTTGATAGCCAATGAATTTTTGATAATCAGTTAGACCGTCATAATCTTCATCTGAATAATTTAAAACGCTTGCAAAAACACTTGTTTCTTTAATGGTTGCTGCTTGTGCATAAGTTGCACCAAGTGCAGCTATGATACATATCCCTTGTGTTAATTTCATGATATCCTCCTACATAACTTATCTTGAAACATTAATGAATGTAACAACGAAACTGTTGTTACAATATCATCAGAACCGAGCGCCCCAGAGTTACGATTATAAGGACATTCAGCTGATGATAAGACTGTGTTTGAATCTAGATTTGGATTTTGAGGTAATAGTTTTAGTTTATTCCAGTGTTGGCCAAGGGTAATGGTGTCTTCAGATGATGCAGAAACCCTTTGATTGGTGTCATTGTCATAACAGATGTGGCAATCACAACTATGGGTTTGAACATTGCCTTGTTCAAAAAGATCAACGTCAACATAGTCACAGGTCAGGTTTGAGGCCATGACTTGGCTAAAAAGCATTGAAATCATTAATCTTAAGTACATTATTTAATCCTTTAAATATGTTTAGTGGTGTGATTATAGACATGATTTTAAATTTTGCAAAGTTTAGAGTATAAAAAATTAATTTTTATAAAAAAATGACTCAGACAGTATGTTTTCATTCATTAAGATGACTATAATTATAAAATGAATAAAATATGAATAAACATTTTTGCGATTTTAATAAAGTTCGCGTAAAATATTCGATTTAAGGAGTCTCTATGTCAAACCAACCTGTCCGTGTTCGTTTTGCGCCAAGTCCAACTGGTTCAATGCATGTTGGCGGTATAAGAACAGCATTATACAACTATCTTTTTGCCAAACATCATGGCGGATCCATGGTTTTAAGAATTGAGGATACAGATTCAGAAAGAAGTGATCATAAACTTGCTGAAGAGCAGTTGGATGATTTGCGTTGGTTGGGTATTGAATGGGATGAGGGGCCACATGTGCCAGGCGAATTTGGACCTTACTACCAATCTGAAAGACTGAATTATTATAAACAATATGTTGACCAATTGTTAAAAGAAGGTCATGCGTATTATTGTTTTTTAACTGATGAGGAAATTGAAGCTCAAAAAGCTAAAGCGGAAGCTAATGGAGATCCTTACCAAGTTGTGAGCCCTTATCGAGACTTCTCCTATGATGATCCTAAAATCACCAAACGTTTGGAGGAAAATGAAAAAGCAACCGTGCGCTTTAAAG
>JAURNZ010000016.1 GCA_030829925.1 Gammaproteobacteria bacterium
GAGGGATGAAATGTTTCTCGAAAATAAAGAGTGATATCGGTACTTGGCATGAAAACTCTCAAAGTGAAATAAATATTACACTAAACCAATGCTTGGTATGTTAGCAAGTCATTGTGCTTAACGATTTATCAATGCTTTTGGCAAGTAGCTGAAAATATGTCATAATTTAAATGTGGAAAATAAAACATTTAAATTATCAGCCCCCTTTAAGCCTAGTGGGCAGCAACCAGAAGTAATCGAGTCAATTGTTGACAATTTAAACGCAGGTCTTAATCACCAAACATTACTGGGTGTCACGGGTTGTGGTAAAACGTTTATGATGGCTAACATCATTCAAGAAACACAAAGACCCGCAATTATCTTGGCACACAATAAAACCCTAGCAGCACAACTCTATGCTGAAATGAAACAATTTTTTCCTGAGAATGCTGTTGAGTATTTTGTCTCCTACTATGATTACTATCAACCAGAAGCGTATGTGGTTTCATCAGATACCTTTATTGAAAAAGATGCATCCATCAATGAGCACATTGAACAAATGCGTTTATCTGCGACCAAAGCTGTCTTAGAACGCTCAGATACCATTATTGTTGCAACGGTTTCAGCCATTTATGGTTTGGGTGATCCAACAGCCTATTTACAAATGATTTGTCATTTGGTGGTTGGGGATCGTTATGACCAACAACAACTCATTCGTCGACTTGTTTCGATGCAGTATATGCGTAATGACATGGTGTTAACCCGAGGTCATTTTAGGGTGAGGGGAGATGTGATCGATGTGTTTCCAGCAGAACATGAAAACGATGCGATTCGCATTCATCTCTTTGATGATGAAATTGAGCGTTTAGAGCGGTTTGATCCGTTAACAGGTGCGATTATTAAACCTGTGAAACGATTTACAATCTATCCCAAAACACACTATGTAACGCCCAAAGAACGCGTAGATGATACCTTGGAAGCCATCAAAGATGAATTGCAACAAAGACTAGCTGAATTTAAGTCACAAGACAAGTTATTAGAAGCGCAACGTCTCGAACAACGCACCCAATATGATTTAGAAATGATGCAAGAACTTGGGTATTGTAGTGGCATTGAAAATTATTCACGCTATCTCTCTGGGAGAGACCCAGGTGAGTCGCCGCCAACATTGATGGATTATCTACCTAAAAATGCACTAATTTTTATTGATGAGTCCCATGCAACGTTTCCTCAAATAAAAGGCATGTATCGAGGTGATCGAGCTCGCAAAACTAACTTAGTTGAATATGGCTTTAGATTACCTTCTGCAATGGACAATCGTCCATTGATGTATGAAGAGTTTATCAAACATAAACTTCAAACGGTATTTGTGTCAGCAACCCCTGGCAGAATGGAAGACGAGTTAACAGATGAGGTCACAGAAGCTGTGATCAGGCCTACGGGATTGGTTGATCCTCACATTGAAGTAAGACCTATTACTAATCAAGTAGATGATTTGATGTCTGAAATCAATGCACGTATTGCAAAAAAACAACGGGTACTTGTCACCACATTGACCAAACGGTTAGCAGAACAATTAACTGATTATTTCAGTGAGCATCACATCAAAGTGTGTTACTTACATTCAGATGTTGATACGGTTGAACGTGTGGAACTTTTGAGAGATTTAAGGTCTGGTAAGATCGATGTTTTGGTTGGTATCAACTTATTGAGAGAAGGACTTGATTTGCCAGAAGTTTCTTTGGTTGCGATTTTAGATGCAGATAAGCAAGGCTTTTTAAGGTCGCAAGCAAGCTTGATTCAGACCATCGGTCGAGCAGCAAGGCACATTGAAGGACATGCGATTTTGTACGCAGACACAATCACCCCAGCCATGCAGGCTGCGATGGATGAAACCAATCGGAGACGAGAGACTCAAGTTGCATATAATGAAAAGCATGGCATTACACCAAAAACCATTACCAAAGCGCATGTAGATGTGCTAGATGTGGGCGATCGCGAAGCAGCATCTGAAGCAACGATTTCAGCATTATCATCTAATGAAGCAGATGACATCCTTAAAATGCCACCATATGCCCTTGGTAAAACCATTAAAAACCTTAAAAAAGAAATGCAAGCATGTGCTGAGGCTTTGGAATTTGAGAAAGCGGCGCAACTTAGAGATAAGCTACATGCCATTGAAAAGTTACTATTAGAAAACCCAAGCTAATCATTGCTTGGGTAGTTGATGATACTTTTTTTAGACTTGGTTAGCCACGCTTGGTTCTGAAATCATTCGAATGACACCGTTGTCTATGTCGACATGGTTGAATAAAGATGAATTTTTTAATTGATCTTCAATGATTTGAGTCGCTTTTTTACAAGCCCTTTCAGGAATGACACATTGTAGGCTTGTTGCTCTATGCATGTAGTAAGCACCTAAACTTACAAAGCTACTTGGTAGTGTGAAAGGCATTAATTTGGTATGTAAAAAGAAACTTGTAAGGCCAAGCAGTAGGCCAGAGCTAATGATGTACCCAACATTAAATCTAGACCAATTACTTGGAATATTTATGACGCCTTCTGGATATCGTCGGCTGATGATGTATTGACCGTATGCAAAGTTAATGACTGCAATGGGTGCCAATACAAACACGGTCGTTTGGGTTTCAAGGAATTTGGATAAATTTGCAAAAACGACGCAGGTACCTATTAAAGCTAAGAAACTAGCAGCATTAAAGTGCTTTTCAGTAGATGATTCATAGGTATTGGTTAAATCAATTATTAGACTGTTTTTATGCGTATTTAATGCGCTTTGAAATGCAGATATGTCTAAGTCTTGAATAGGTATTGCTGCGACATGATAAACATTGTCTGCAGGTGCGACTGCCTCTGGGATAACCAAGGCTGTTGACGGGGTTTCAAGATTGTTTGTAGATGATGTATCGTTATTTGAGTCGCTATTTGTTTCAGTTGTATTGTTTGTTGACATGGGTATCCTTAAAGAAATTTAGATTACTTGTTCAATGTCACATTGTCAAACAGTAAGGCTCAATTTTTTTTCATTAAAGAGACTGTTGATGTTTGTTCGTCATTAGGAGCTTTTGTATCACAATTCAATGGTTTAAAATTGACTTTCTTATGTTTGATTTCAAAGATTGAACCAAATTCTTGTACCTTGATGTCATTGGTGACTGCTTCGACGGCCTCTAAACATGGCGCATGTTCTGAATTGATCATTTCTTCGTCGTTAAAATCTTTATAGATGTGTGAAAAAATATGAAAACCATTATCGTCAGATGAAAGCTTTCTTCTGCAGATACGTTGTTCATCAATCCAACGCAACATGTTTGCTGGTAATGCATCAACGACAAAGGAGTATTCTAATGGGTATTCTAAAGGCCTCGAAAAAAATTCATTGAAAAGATTATATACATCTAAAATTTGGTTATCGAGCGACCAAGCAAGATTTGAACTATGCGATAGTGGGAATAAAAATTTATCCCACTGTTTGAGATCAGGCTTTTGTAAAATCAAGTAATATGGTTGCTTAAGAATTAAATTTTTTGCAAAGGACTTGACTCTGAGCATTTGTCTTTCTTTAATTGGTTTATAAGTCAGCAAATCATCAAAATAATATTCAATTACATGGCGGTCTTTATTTTTGTGATTTTGTTTCTTTAATAATTTCTAAAGTCTTATTAGCTTCATTGAACTCAAACATAGAGTTAAGCTTTATCTTTTTTTCATCACTAACCCTTTGTAGTGGTTCATCATCCAATATATCCTTAACAGGTTTTAAGTCCTCTGAGGATTTTGGTTGTTCATTAATGAAATCTTTTACGATTTTTTGATGGTAATGTTGCGCAAATAAAGGCACTAAGGTACCCACTAAACTGAGCGTTAAAATTATAGGTGTTTGTAGTAAAGTCATGGTGATCATGGCAACAACTATGATACCTGAGTTCATGTAGAGACACGGCCAAGCTTTTTCTATATTTATTTTTTCTAATTTTTTTAGAATGATATATTCAGATAGGATTAACCCTATAATCCCAAGCGTTACTAAGAGAGAAGTTATATACATGCCAGAGACAATGTTAACTACCATTAAACCAAATGAAATAATACCTAAAAAAGCTATTAGGTATGTTGTTACACGATTATAATATTCACTGTCTAAGAATGTTTTTCTCCAATCTTTTAGTCTATTGGTGTAAGTTTTGTAAATTAATGTATTGCTTAATTTAACAAACCTAAGAGCCTCTTCAGGGTTCGCCTCAAATATAATGCTAGTGTTATATAAATTATTTGCAATGCCTTTAATATCGTTAGATTCTGGCTGGGTTATAGTTTGTTCATTAAAGCAAATATATGGCACCAATGGCATAAGTCTTCGATATGCAATTACTCGTAGTAAATCAGTTTCTTTGTCAATGTTATCCCATGGTTTTTTATTATTTTTTTGATAATTTTTTTTGAATGATTGAATCTCACCATTTGTTAAAAATGTTAAGTTGGCATTTGCACCATCTTTATTAAAGAAGGTCTCTATATTGTTTAAGCTTGAAACAATTTTTTCCAAGCTTAAATCAGAAGATTGGTTGCCAAAATTTAGTCGGCCTTCTACTACAACTGCAAGTTGTCCATCATTCATTGGTTTAGCTCCTATACTGTTCGGTTATAACTTCTAAACTTTTAGTTGTTTTTAGACTTGAGGTTATTTTCTCAAACATGTCATTTTGGATTTTAGATCCAAATGATTTTTTGGTATTAAATCCTGTTGGCATATATGTACTTTATAAAAAACCCTTCAAATTCAAGTTGCGTTTGCTGGTGGTGCATTTTCATTAAATGCTAACATACCATTAGTGTTGTTGATATGAAATATCGAAGAAAGTTTAATGCTTGGATTCTCTTTTGAGTTCTTTTCTTGGGTTTGGTCTTGGCGCATTAGAGAAGGCGTTAATTTTTCTGGGACAGTGTTTGTTTCTTTTATAGACGCTTCTAATGCTTTAAATGCTTCATGAGCTAAATAAGTTGAATCCGTACCATAAACTGATTTATGTATGTAATATGAAGCAATGCTATAAAAGTTTGTGACGAATAAGAAAGCGAATAACTGTGCTTGAGGAAATAATATTATTGCAGTTAGTGACGCTATTACATAACTATAATTTAGTATCCTATAAATACGTAGTTTATTTTTCTCATCATTAGCTTGTATTGGTGGCATAAAGCTTGGATAAGTATGTTGGTCTATTAAAGCTGGTATAAGATAAAACAAATCTGTCACACAAAACTTCAGAAAATTAAAAATTTCGCTTGCAAGGTTTTCCAGATACAAAAAAACATCAAATTCTGTAGAGTTGGAATAGTAAAAAGGCAGTCCATTTTCAAAAGACATT
This sequence comes from Gammaproteobacteria bacterium, assembly GCA_030829925.1. Lineage (GTDB taxonomy): Bacteria > Pseudomonadota > Gammaproteobacteria > Comchoanobacterales > Comchoanobacteraceae > JAURNZ01. Next base: position 5,367 of record JAURNZ010000016.1, read on the forward strand.
GGCGAGATAATATAAAACATCTCCATGACAGTGGCTGAGGGCATTAAGTTTAACAGCATTGCAGTGGTAAGTAACGTGCTGATAGCTGCATAAGTGATGGATAATAAAAAGTCGTTGTTGTGATTTAAATTAAAAAGCTCAATATACATTGATTTTTGAGTTTTTAACTCGTCATTCAATTTTTCGTAGGCTTGCAGAGTAACACTTGGCATATGTGTTAAATTATATTCTTTCCAGATTTTATCCAAAGTTGTTTCTGTAACTTCGGCAATAGGTATTGGTTGATCTGGATTTCCTTTTGAAACATTGTTGACAGGATTTTTTGTTAAAGACTTAAGTTTTGATTGAGTAAAACCTTTGTAAATATGTTTGTATTTTTGGGTGTCCTCAAAGTATGTACTTTCGAAACTCATCAGAAAATGCAATTTATCATGAATGATTGTATTAAAAAGACAACTTTTATTAAATTTTTCATTATCTAATTTTTTGAGTGACTCAGGTTTTATATTTGAAAACGTATCTAAAATATATTCAAAATTTTTATTTACATAGAACTCAAGTCTTTTGTCCATGGTTACATCTTTTATTCCACTCCAAAATTTGCAATCCAAAAAATGAAAATGTTCTACTAAGAGTGTAAGTTCATTTTTACTCAATTTGCCTATACAGTCAGATGAATCCTCATTATTAAGAATTAAATTAACTATCGTAGGCGTTATCGTCAAAAAATCGGATTTCTTAACCTCCGATTCAATGTTATTTAGATATTGAGTTAAAGCTATGTGTTGATATCGATTATTCTTGTGAAGTTTTACAGATTTAAAAGCATCTTTACTTGATTGATCATCATTTAGTTGGGCTAAGTATTTATGTAAGCTAGAAAATTCGTACAACTTTTCACGTATTTGATCTTTTTTGTGAAGTGTCAATTCTATCGTTTGATCTTCAGTTATATCTTTATAAAAAGGTGAAAGTATATCTAATATAATTTTTTTTTGTTCAATTGTATAATCTTTAAAAATGTCATCAACTTTCTTTTTTAACTCCTCAGGGCTCTTTTTTGTTATAAGAAAATCGTTTATGCCATCTAATGGATCACATGATTTATCGATATCATCTAGTATTGTTTTAAGTTTATGATATAGTTTTTGTTTATTTCTATCAGAATCACTGGATAATGTATTAAGCATAATTTACTCCCGATAAACATCATATTGATCATCATATCTAAAGATGATAGATAGAGTCAATCATAACATGTTGGGTCTGAATTTAACCGATTATATTTGATGATTTTTATCCAAAGGTTTGTAAGTAATGTTTGAATTTTGGTTGTCGAAAAGGCTCCCAGTGATTTCAGGTAAATCTTTTTCAGTAGAAATTTCGATCTCGTTATCAGCATTAAATTTGAATATTGATTCAAGCTGATAAGCTTGAATAATTCTTTTTACAACTTGTTTGGAATGCGTTGGAATCGCTAGGTTATAGTGATCCTGTTTACACGCTAGATGAGTCAAAAAGGCAAGCATACATATTGGTAGACATATATTCAGAATATAAAGATGAGTGTTGAAAAAGGCTAAACTATAAAGTGTAGTTGTGACTGTTGCTATAAAATATGTTGTTTTGAGTATTGAATGAAGGGTTGAAGTTGTGACTGGGTTAAACAAGCTTTGATAGATCACCAGCAGATTTAAGAAAGTTAGAAATGTAAAAATACAAGGTATGTTTGAGATTCCCAATATTAGACTAACCAACATAGTCACCGCAGTAACGAATATAGCATATAAATGCCAGCTAAGGCGCATCGCGTAGCCATTTAAATTTCTTTCAATTTCTTTTTCACAATTAGGTATTTTTAATTTTAGACGTTCAAAGTAGGGTAGTCTATCCATATGACGTACAAAAAAACTTTTTAGATAAGTGAGTGGCGCATTGGAATGTGTACGGAAATCATCTTGTTGCCAAAATGCAATGTCAGAATCTAAGTTTTTCAGACGTTTTAAAGCAATATTCAGCTTTCCAAGCTTAAGTGATTTATTACTAAATGATGATTGGATTTCCTGAAATAAGCTATCGTTTGTTTCTAATGCAGAGTTGGCCGTTGAGAAATCACTTATTCTACTCAAAACATAAGATTGTATGACAGTCTTTTTTAGTTGTTCTAAACTGTCCTTTGTTGGTTTAATGTATAATTCATCATAGTTGTTGAGTATCGTGTCAAATTTAGCAAGAAGAAATGCGATAGGCAAATAATTTGTATTTGTTAAGCTAGATAAATTAAAAGATTCAAGCGCTTTATTAATGGATTCAATGAACGGTTTTACCTTTGTTGATAGATGAAAAACTGTAATCTTACGATCAAAAGCATATAGCTTTATTAAAGCATCTGTTACATGATTAAAATTATCAGGACTAAAATCAATTTTTGAAAATTGTTCATTAAATATTTTTAAATAGATTTCTTTTGATTGTAGTGTGTCGTTATCTTTATGTTGGAACAGTAGTATCATGTCATTTAAAGAGTTTACGTAAGGTTTTTTGACAAGGATGTTTGCAAGAGAATTTTTAGATAAATCTTCATCACGATACAATAAAGAAAATAAAATTTGAAATTCTCTATCATTTCGTAACATTTGAAAAACCATAAGTGGGTTGTTTGAATCTAGTAACTTTGTTACTTCATCAAGTTTCTCAAAAAAAGCATTACGTTTGACTAAAAAAGGTTCTTTGGGACTGCCAAGATTATGTGTTTTTATGCATTGATCATAAAAAGAAGTAATGATTTCTTTAGC
>JAURNZ010000017.1 GCA_030829925.1 Gammaproteobacteria bacterium
TAAATGAATGTCATCAAAAAGTGGACAGGTTGCAATCGAATGAAGTAATGCTTCATCATTAGATACAACTAAAGAATCAATGTATTTATTTTTCTTATGTGTATATTCAAACACATTATAGTAACCCAAAGTTGATTCATATTTTAGTTGAATCAATTTTGCAACGATAGGGTTTTCAACTTGATAACGCTCTAAAAGAAGCGCTGTTTCTACTCGTGCAGGGTCTATTGTTTTAAAATTGATCATTTGTATGATTTGTGTTTTATGTCTCGCACTTATAAAATCTTCATTATTAAGAAGTGGGTATGCTTTAAAATCTGCAACTTGAGCATCAGTATAGTCATGTTGACGTAGATCTTTTATAAAACTTTCAAGTGTTTCTTTACTTTTTAAAGCTTCTAAAAAGTTGATCACCATCGGGTTTGTTTTTTGATAGGCTCTATGATCTATCTTTAAAACATCTAAGTCATTCAACGTTTCAAAACCAAGAGGGTCAAACCCATTTAAGTCTTCGATCAATTGGTCAAATAGGAAAATATCTTGAGACAATGTCATTGTTTCAATTTTATTTGCTAATATGATGTAATCTTTTAATTCATTTCCTTTAAACATTGGCGTATTCTTCTTTTTATATGTTATATTATTGATTATATCAATGAATCCTTAACAAAAGATTATCGATTACCTAAAGAGGTTATATTTTATTTACTATTTTGAGGTACTGGAACATAACCCTCATCATCACAGTTGAAATCTTCCTCTATTCGCATTTCTTCTACAATAGCGGTATCTGGTGGATTTGAGTTTTCTTGATGAATAGCATCATGTATGTCTAGTTCTATTGGCATATCTAATGGTGTTGCTGCACTTATTGGCATGACAGATGCAAACATTCTGAAGGATTCTATCTCATAATGTTCACTAGACTTTGCTTGCGGTAATGTTTCACAAGACGGTATAGCTGGATCGGCTTTTTCAGATGTCTCGATTGAGGGATTGAAAACAAATGTGCTTGATTCAATGTGGGTTTTTAAATGGTCATCACTATTTTTTTTGAAGCTTTTAAAAAGCCTTTTATGATCTTCGGTAAAGTTAGCATTTGTAAATGCATTTGGCTGCGATATTTGCTTAGGCGTACGTAAAGGTTCAAAGGTTTCACGAAGCTCATTCATCAAATCGTCTGATAATGTAAAGTCTTTAGGCAACATTGTATTTGCATATGTCAAATAGTTAAATAAGTCATCGGTGCATGCAAGGAAGTTTTCTTGAAAGGGGTGATACATCGCTTTAATTTCTTCGATGAAACGTTCTTGAGTCATCTCTGGGTTGTTACCATTTGTAAATAAAACAATTTCAATTATGAATTTAGGTGTAAGTATGGCGTCAATGGATTGGCTGATTACATCTTGTAAATGAATGAAATTATTTCTAGTTGCCTCATTGAAATTTAAACAAAAGTTTTGGTTTAAACCATTGTGGTGTAATCCAATGTAATCATTTTTCAATTGCATCAGATCAGATAAAGTTGGTTCCTTAGTCATAAAATCGGAAATAAGTTTATCAAAGTTATTTTGTAGGTTTATGATGATCTGACCCCCTGTCATTTCATTCACTCTGTATTGTATTAATGCTTGAAGCATGCTTAAAGTATGCTGTGAATTTAGTAGGTTTGTCATAACCTTCTCCTATTATTGTTATTTGTTACTTTTTTTATTGTGACAGGAATTAATTAAGGCAATATTAATAGCTTTTATCTATGATTGTTTTTATTTTTAATTGTGGTATTTGAGCGACGTGACTCAATGCTTTAAATACAATAAAGCCCCTAAAGAGGGGCTTTATGGATTGTTATTTAAGCTGTAGGCTATTTGTTACATACCATTTTAGCTGCATTATCTAGTACTTCATTTTCAGCATCAGTATATCTAGTTGTCCTACGATCAATAATTTTATTTTCTTTAACTGTATTTGCATTGTTTTGAGACATTTGGTTGTCTGATCTTTGAACATGTGTTGCTGAACGTATATTCTCAGATGCAACGGGTTTCATCCCTACATTCCTTGTCATGTGTTGTATACGCATTAATTGTTTGTGACTCATTGTCGTACGTTTCGGGGGCCACATATGTTTCAATAGACTATTATACGATATACAACCTTGAATATAGTATTTAAAAGCACCTTTTAGATTTTTATCTTGTAGAGCATCTTTCGCTTTATTAAGGTCTTTTTGATTGGTGTTATAAGTGTCTATGATTGTCTGTTTAAGATTTGATAATAATTTCATTTTTACCTCTTTTTTTGTTTTTATTAATTTATATATTTATTATTACAAACTATTATTAAGGTAATATTAATAGTTTTTATCTATGATTGTTTTTATTTTTAATTATGGTATTTAAGCGATGTGACTCAATGCTTTAAATACAATAAAGCCCCTAAAGAGGGGCTTTATAGATTGTTAATAAAGTTTTAATGACCTATTAAGAAATGGTACAACCGGATGAAGGTTTTTCAGTCTCCATAGGCTTATAAGTAAACATAGATTCATTATGAATAGCTCTTTTACCTTCGTTCGTCATTGATGAGTTAATATCTTCTTTGGAATATTTTTTAGTGAATATATCCTTACCAAAAATACCACGTATGTCTGGATCGTTTGCCTCTTTAGCTATATTAAAATGAGTTGATTGCTGATAAGCATAGATGGTTTCAACCTTAAAGTCTGGATAAGGAAGAAAAGTATCAAAACTATGTGAAAACCCAAGTAACTCAGATGATAAGTTGAAAATTTTTTGAGTTAATCCAAATGTGGATTGTCCATTTTTTGGTGAGTGATTAAAATCTTCACTTGAGAAATAGTTAGTTAAATTGTTTAGAAAAACTTCTTTCCCAATAAATATTTTAGCCAGTAAAAAAAAGTCTTTGTTTGTTATTATGTTATTTTCTTTATATTCGCCGTCATCTTTGCAAACAGCTACTAATTCAAGTGCCATGTCTTTAATAAATGAATTGCTGGGAGCATTAATCATGCCATTGGCAATTTTATAGTCTAACACGCGAGTATATAATTCTTTTATTTCTTCTCTATTCATTATTTTTCTCCAATTTTTTGTTTGTGAATTATTAATGTCTCTTATTATTACAAACTATTATTAAGGAAATATTAATTGCTTTTATTTATGATTGTTTTTTTTTTAATTGTGGTATTTAAGCGACGTGACTCAATGCTTTAAATACAATAAAGCCCTAAAGAGGGGCTTTATGGTTTGTTATGTTTGTGTGATATTTATTGTATTATTAAACTTTATGAGGTGGTGCGCTTGAATCTTGTTGATCAAATGCGTTGTTCTCAGAATTAGTTGCCATAGGTTGACGTATGATTGTAAGATCTTTTCCCTCAGGTAAATCTTTGATGATAGAATAATCTGAGGGTAGACATGCTTCTGCTGGTTTAATTTCAGTTACATCATTACCTATTATATGTATATTTTCATTGTTTAGTGTGTTATTTGAAGATACATTACTCAGATATTCAGTTTTAATCGGTTGATGACTCGGATATTCAGCGTTTACAGCGGCGCCGATACTTGAAGTGCGTATTGCAGGTTTTTTTGCGAAAAATGGCTCAAACAAAACTTTAAAAAACCCTATTAAATCATCATTTTTGTAATAATTCATCATGTTATTAATTTCTTTTTTAAGATCATCTAAAAATGTTTTCATTTTTACCTCTTTTTTTGTTTTTATTAATTTATATATTTATTATTACAAACTATTATTAAAGAAATATTAATAGATTTGATCATTGACAAAATAGACTAAGGCTTAATAATGATCTGATCTTTTTTAAGGCTAATGGTATATTGATTTTCAGGTTTATCCAAGATTTTGGCAGCCAATGGGTTTTCAATGTATTGTTGAATCAATCGCTTAATAGGCCTTGCCCCAAAAGTTTGGGTATCACCTAATTGAGCTAAATAGGGTAGTACCTGCTCATCAACCGTTAAACCAATGTCTTGATCATGTAAACGTTTTTCAACGCGTTTTAATTGAAGGCCAACAATTTGGTTTAAATCTTCATCTGAGAGGGATTCAAATCGAATGATTTCATCAATGCGGTTAATGAACTCAGGTGGAAAATGCTTGTGTAAGGCTGGCATATAATCAACATCCCCTTGACCAAGGTTAGAAGTCATAATGACCAGCGATTGACGAAAATTAACGGTTCTACCTTGTCCATCAGTAAGTCTGCCATCATCCAATACTTGAAGGAGTGTATGAAAGACATCCGGATGAGCTTTTTCAACTTCGTCTAGGAGAACAACACAGTGGGGGTTGCGTCTTACCGCTTCGGTTAGATAACCGCCTGCATCATAGCCGACATAGCCGGGTGGGGCACCAATCAATCTTGAAACAGAATGTTTTTCCATGTATTCAGACATATCAATCCGAATCATCGCATCTTCACGGTCAAAGAGGTATTTGGCTAACGAACGACAGACTTCAGTTTTACCAACCCCAGTTGGGCCTAAAAATAAGAAGGAACCAATGGGTTTATGTGGATCAGAAAGTCCTGAGCGTGAACGTCTAACCGCATTGGCAACCGCTGTAATGGCTTTTTCTTGACCAATCACTGATTGGTGCAGGGTATCTTCTAAGTGTAATAGCTTGGCCTTGTCACTGGTCATAAGCTTTTGAACTGGAATGCCTGTCCATTTGGCAATGACTTCATTGATTTCTTCAGAACCAATCCAGTGACGCAGGAGCGGGGATTCATCTTGTGAATCTTTTTGCGCCTTTAATTGCTTTTCTAAGGTTGGAATGGTGCCATATTGCAGTTCTGACATTTTACTTAAATCGCCATCACGGTTGGCTTGTTCCAGCTGAATTCTTGCTTGGTCAAGTTGTTCTTGCTGTAATTGGGTTTGTTTCAGGCGTGCTTTTTCGCCTTGCCATTGTTCATCTAAGCCGGCATGTTCTTTTTCTAATAAAGCAATGTCATCATCTAATTGTTTAAGTGCTTCAACGGCTTGATCATCTTTTTTAAGTGCTTCACGCTCAATTTTCTTTTGAATCAGCTTTCTTGAAATTTTTTCAAGGGCATCAGGTTTTGAGTCAATGGACATACGTAGTTGGCTTGCAGCCTCATCCATTAAATCGATGGCCTTATCAGGTAAGTTTCGGTCAGTGATATAGCGCTCAGATTGAGTGGCAGCAGCGATGATGGCTTCATCTCTGATGGTAACCCCATGGTGGAGTTCATAGCGTTCTTTAATGCCTCTTAAGATGGCAATGGTGTCTTCAACGCTTGGTGGATGAACCATGACTTTTTGGAACCGTCGTTCTAAGGCAGCGTCTTTTTCAATATACTTACGATGCTCGTCTAGGGTTGTCGCACCAATGCAGTGAAGCTCGCCACGGGCGAGGGCAGGTTTAAGCATATTGCCTGCATCCATCGCGCCTTCAGTTTTACCTGCACCGACCATGGTATGCATTTCATCAATAAAGAGAATGATTTGGCCGTTGGCTTTAGAAATGGCTCTTAATACACCTTTTAAACGTTCCTCAAACTCTCCACGGTATTTGGCACCAGCCACCATGGCAGCCATGTCTAATGCTAACAATCGTTTATGCTTGATGCCTTCTGGAACCTCACCATTGATCATGCGTTGGGCCAGGCCTTCGACAATGGCTGTCTTACCAACACCGGGTGACCCAATTAAAACGGGGTTATTTTTGGTTCTTCGTTGTAGGACTTGAATGGTGCGTCTAATTTCTTCGTCACGCCCAATCACAGGGTCTAGTAATCCTTTTTGTGCTTGTTCAGTTACATCTAAGGTGTATTGTGCCAAAGTTTCATCCAAAGCATCGTCCAAAGGGCTTTCAATGGATTGGCCTTGACGGTGTTCTTGCATCACAGATTCAAACGTGCTTTCAGTCACACCAGATGCTTTAATCAGTTTGGCTGCATCATCTTTACTTTGAAGGAGGGCTAGCAAAAAAGTATCTGTAGAGATGTATTGGTCTTTTTGTTTCTTAGCAAGCGTTTGAGCGCTTTGTAATAATTTTTGCAAATTTGGATCAATGCCTTGAAGGGCACCATTTGGTTTTAAGTGTAAGGCTTTGGTTAGCGCTGATTCAAGGGCTTCAATGTTGGCGCCTGCCTGCATCAGCCATTGCTTAGGTGCATCGACCATAAGTGATGCTTGTAATACATGCATGGCTTCCACTTGCGTATGTTGTTGTTGGCTCGCAAGTTGTTGGGCTTCGGTTAATATTTTTTCAAAAGGTTGTGTAAATGCAAATGTATCCATAATTGATCTCTCTTATTATTGGGTATAGTGTCAATTGATAGAGATTTCAAGTCAGGGTGCTGTTTTTGCTGATAAATTTATTAATTTAGATCTATCTTTTCAAAAGCTTCTGATAATTTGTCGTTATAATTTCTTTCTCGTGACCTCATTTCACTGCTTGTTGAATGAAAAAAAGATGAACCAGAAGTTAGTGAATAACCAGTTGGTGATTTTTCTAGTAATGCAGGATTAATCAAAGATAACTGACTTCTCATGGGGTTTGATGATGTATTTCTACTTGCTTTAATTGCTTTATTTTTCTTGTGAGGTTGTATCTTCATAGTGGTTACCTTAAATTAGTAACTTAGCATTGTAAGCTTAATTTAATCTTAATCCTCTTTAGATTGTTAGACAGAAGAGATACTTTAAATTGAACAGCGTGTTTGTTTAAGGTAATATAATCTTCATGGGTTGGTTATCAAAAATAATACCTGGACTAAAAAAAGTTAACAAACAAGCTGTACCAGATGGCGTTTGGGTTCAGTGTGTGGGATGTATGCAACCAGTATATAATCCTGACTATCAGTTAAATAAAATGGTTTGTATCAAATGCGGTCACCATGGCTATTGGTCTGCAAGGACTCGACTGGAGCACTTTTTTGACATTGACACCTTTAAAGAGATTGGTGCAAATGTCAAAAGTAAAGATCATCTCAAATTTAAAGATTTAAAAGCTTATACAGATAGAATCAAGCAAGCTAAAAAAGTGACTGGCGAAGATGCTGCTCTAGTCGCTGGCTATGGCAAATTAAACGAAATTGATGTAGTGGCATGTGCCTTTGAGTTTAAATATATTGGTGGCTCGATGGATAGTGCAGTGGGCGAACGTTTTAAATTAGCTGTCATGTATGCAATTAAACATCGGATGCCTGTTGTTTGCTTTAGTGCTTCTGGAGGCGCACGTATGCAAGAGGGTGTCATTTCATTATTACAGATGGCTAAAGTCTCAGCATTGATCGGTGAACTTGGTAAACAAGGGTTACCATTTATTTCAGTGCTTACCAATCCAACCACGGGCGGTGTGGCTGCTTCATTAGCTATGTTGGGTGATGTTAATATTGCTGAACCTAAAGCACTTATTGGCTTTACTGGCCCAAGAGTGATTGAGCAGACCATCAATGAAAAACTACCCAAAGGGTTTCAGCGTAGCGAATTTCTTTTAGCACGCGGGACAATCGATCAAATCGTTCACCGTCATGACCTTAGAAAAGAGATCACGCGCTGGATTAAAAAACTAGGTTATTATCAACATGCATGAATTATTTAAACAATTAGAAACTCGAATGGGTAAAGGCTCTAATGAGCAATTTGCTCATGGACAATCTGTTATTCGATCGTTTATTGAAGAAACCGGTCAAACATTTTCTAAACCTATAATTGCTGTTGCAGGGACGAATGGTAAAGGTAGTTGTGTTGCCACTTTAACTGAGATTTATTTGAGAGCAGGCTATCAAGTAGGCGCATATATTTCACCTCATTTAAACGATGTCATAGAAAGGTTCCTTTTGAATGGAAAGCCAATTGATGAACACAGTTTGAAACAAGTATTGATGCCATTGATGGCTGATGAACGATTGGCGTCGTTGTCATATTTTGAAATGTTAACATTATGTGCATGGCAATTATGGATGACCATTGACCCAGATGTCATCATCATGGAAGTAGGTCTAGGTGGCAGACTGGATGCTGTCAGTGCTTTACCAGTCACGGCAGGAATCATCACAAGCATCGGTTTTGATCATGTGGCATGGTTGGGTGAAACTTTGGATGAAATTGCAGTTGAAAAAGTGGGTATCGCTAAACCAGGTATTCCTATGGTTATTGCTGAGCCAAATATGCCAACTGAAGCTATTGCTGTCATTGACCAAGTGGGTTCTAAATTATATCAAAGTGGTTTTGCGTATGAAGCACATGTGGTTGATCAAGATTTCATCTGGTCATGTGATGGCCAGGTGTTACATCTACCAAGACCTAAACTGCATCCTCAGTCCGTTGGTGCTGCTTTAATGATGGTAAAAGCCTTGAATGATTATGTACCTGTTGATGAAAGTTGTTTTGAATATGCGCTAACACATGCAGAAATTCCAGGCCGCTTTGAGTGTATCAATGATCACAAACAAATTTGGGTTGATGTTGCACACAATGTACCTGCAGTTGAACACTTAATGCAGCGTTGGCCTTTTGACTGGGAAGAAACCTGTTGCATTGTTGCTATTAAGCAAACAAAAGATTGGAAAGGGATGCTCAAAACATTAATGACTGAGACCAAGCACATTTATGTTGTTAATATGGAAGACCCGCAAATGGTACCGGCAGATGAAATGATTAAATATATGAAGATAGACGAGAGCTTTGTGCTTGAAGAAGCAGATCTTGCATCATTTTTAAATGTCATCAATGAAAAGACATTGGTGTTTGGTTCATTTAATTTAGTTAATGTTGCGCGTCAAATTGGTATTAATCAACTGGCTTGGGATGACCCTAATACACAAGGAGATGCGGATGCTTAGTCCTTCAGCAAGACAATGGATGACAGCATTATTATTGGCAATGATTGTTGGTTGGTGGATGCCAAAGATTATGCACCCACCCAGGGTATTGCCCACGCCTGTGAAAGATTTTATAGAAGCTTATGCACCACCACATCTAGATCCTGATGTGAAACCTGAACAGTTGACTGTTATAGCTGAGCCAAAAGTAGCTGAAAAGCCAAAAAAACAATCTCCAGCTTTAGTAAAATACGCAGTACAGATTGGAAGTTTTAAAGTACTTACGCAAATTCAATCTACAATTGATGATTTGAAAACACAAGGGTATACCGTTGTGGTACATCCTGTCGATTTAGATGGAAAAAAACTTTATCGAATTTGGGTTGGCTCTTTAGATTCGCGAGCGGCAGCAAAGAATTTACAAGCCGAGCTAAAAACACGTTTTAAACTACAAGGATTCGTTTTGAAATTGGGTGATTTATGATTTATTCAGTAGTAGATATGGCCTTGGTCGGTGCAATTTCAGTTTCAGCTATATTTGGTTGGCTCAGAGGATTTTGTACAGAGACATCATCATTATTGGGCTGGGTGGTTGCTTTGTGGTTGACAATGCTATTTACGCCTAAGCTCGAAGTGTATTTAGAACCTTATGTTCATCAGCCTCAGATGCGTATCGCGTTAACTGCATTTGCAATCTTTTTTTCTTGTTTAATGTTGGTCAATGCACTCAGTGTTGTTTTAAGGACATTGATGAATATGCTTGGTCTAGGCATGGTTGACCGTACTTTAGGTTTAGGTTTTGGGGTTGTTAGAGGTTTATTATTAGTGGGTGGTTTATTGATTCTTGGTGCAAGCATGGGTTGGCATAATGAATCTTGGTGGAAAAAGTCACAAACCATTCCAACAATTCGACAAATGAGTTCAGCTTGTTGGCAAACATTGCCTAACACATTAGCTACACCAATCGAAAAGTGGTTTAAAGCAGAATATTCAGGCTCAAAACTAGCTGCTTGGATGAATCAAACAGACGAAAAAGAAAATGATAAGTCGAATGGTTAGAAAAACTCTACTGGTTTTTTTTACAACTATCATATATGCCTTTTCATGGCAGGTGACGTCTGTAACTCCGCCAAGTCCAAATACTGTGATTTATGATGCTTATGGCCAGAACGATTCTCCAGCCTTATCCTTCGATATGGTATCAGCATTTTTGACGGATTGGCCAGCATGGTTAACCATGCACATACCTGGATATTTTTCAGAAAATAATTCAACCATAGACCCAGGTTTAATGGTACAGGGTGGTTCTCAAAACAATTACTTAAGTAATCCTAATACATGGGCATTTTATATCAATGGTTTACCATGGCAATTACCATTGTCACATGCAGCACAGCCATGGCTAACACCCTCATTCAGTTGGGTTGGGATGAGTAGTATTGATCCTAATGTGTTTTTTCCTAATCAAAATGGTTCGTTATGGGTTGATTCTCATCGAGGTAATACCAATAATGAAAAGTCACTTGTGTTTTTCTATGATGGTGAAGGAACACAACATTATGACTTTTGGCTTTCTCAGGTGCATAACCCAATGGGTTTTTCAGTTTGGTTTAAGCATGACATTGCACAAGGACATAGAGAAGATACAGATGGGCATGATTCAAACTTGTTATTGCAGTTTAGTACTCAAACAAGCACTAGAACAGACCATTGGTCTTTACAATGGTATGACAGTCATGCCAATTTTAATCAAAGCATACCTTTAGAGCTTTATAGGGTGGCGCCCGAAGCTTTTTATGTTTCACCTAATATCATTGACCAGTCTGCGTATCGAGGCCAGTGGCAACGACAACAATTGATCACAGATGATAAAATTTATCATCTATCTGTAGATGCAAAAATTCAGCATCAAGATGGCCAGTTTACCCATCCATTGAATGTAAGCTCTAATTGTAGTGATTTTTCTGGGGGAGAGCTGTGTTTATCCAGCCAGGCGATTGTTACTGATGCCAATGCAACCATTACAGCAAGTGATGTAGGTAGTCCTAGGAGTTATGCTTTGGATAGCCAAAGTCATAATGACAGTCAAAGCTTTCAAGTGAACCAGCACATCGAAATAGATCGCAATGATGAGCATCGGTTTTATGGTCTTGATTTACATTTTGTAGATACAGATTATGATGAAAATCACTATTTGGCACAATTAAGTAACAAAAGAGTTGCTACTGATGTTACCAGTGGTGGTTCGACTGTGAAATTAGGAGGCCTGAAAAGCACATCAAGTGACAATAGTACACTATCTAGTTTTAGTCGTGTTGATGCAACTCAAAAGGAAATAGATACTGTTTTATACGGTCTCGAACGTTGGCATTATCGTCCTCAAACAGTCATTGATTTGAAAGCTTCCTTTCATAACACCTATTATGATGCCAAAGACCATAGGGATAATACTAATTTCACAGGTGCATCGGTTACAAGTAATAATCACTTTTACCGATTAAATCCTAGCATAGGCGTTACCCATCAATTAAACCCAAAATCATTTATCTTTGGGAATTTTTATCAAGCAAACTTGCCTCCATCGCCACAAGCATTGGCGTGTAGTAATGCTTCAAATCCTTGTTATTGGCCAAGTGGTTTTTTCCAAGCAGGCGATTTGTCACAAACGGTAGACAGTGGTTTAAGAGTTGGTTATGAACATACTGATTGGCATGTGATAAATGGTTTAAGTTGGGGTATTTCAGGTATGTGGCAACACCATAATGATGACATCATCATGGTGCCCACGGATTGGATGCAAGGGTATTTAAGAAATGTAGATCAAACTCAGCGTTTGTCCTCAAATGTACATGCGCATTGGATGCATGACAAGTGGCGTTTAGACAGTAATTATCAATATCAAAATGCTTATTATTCAAGTAGTTTCACAGTTGCCAAAGCGTATGATTCAGGCAATCAGCAAGTGAGTTCCGGAGACCCAATGCCTGGATTGCCAAAACATCAATTAAGATTTAATTTGGGGTATCAAATGGCGCCTAACTTATCTCTCAAAGGTAATTGGCTCTTGGTCGGCAGTACAGAATATTACGGAAATTTTACCGGTGAAAAAAGCAGCCAAGAAAGTGGTCAATGGCAACTGACTGATTTGCCAGGGTACGGCATTATGAGTGCAAGTGTGACTTGGCGTCCAACCTACCAACTTACAATGCAACTTAATATAAGTAATTTATTTAATAAGACCTATTTTACATCGGGAACATTTGGCAGTGCGCCTGATGCAGCCTATGTGCCAATGTCAGAGTTAAGAGATACAGGTTCAGGCATTATTCAAGGGATTGATGATCCTAGATTTGTAATGCCAGGTGAATCTCGTCTTTGGACATTGATGCTTAAGCTTGCTTTTTAAAACTTGCTGATAACAAAATGGGTAAGAGCATTAAAGTACTTATACAAGCAACGCCAATCGAGAGACCACTTAATAAACTAAAATAAACCAGTGGTTTAAAGTGTGAAAATAACATTACGGAAAAGCCTACAATTAATGTAACTGTTGTTGTGATGATCGCGTAACCAATGCTTTTATATGTAATTAATAATGCTTGGTTAAACGGGTAAGATGCTAACTCTTTTTTAAATCTGTAAATAAATTGTATTGCAAAGTCAACAGCGAGACCCAAACTAATACCCGCAATGGTCATTGTCATAAAATCAAGCGGGATGGATAGCCACCCAAGTGTGCCAAAAACCATACACATTGGAATAATATTGGGTATGAGTGCGCAAAGCATTAATCTTGGGTCTCTAAACAATACTAGCAAGATAACCCCGATAATCGTATATACCCAAAACAATATACTTATTTGTGCATTTAATAAGCTTTGTAATACATTGTTATAAAGCCAATATAAACCAGTTACATCATGATGGACTTTAGGGTTCATATGGTGGTCTAGGTAGGTTTCAATATCTGTGATTAATTTGTCGCGATTAAGTTTTGTATCTGAATCAGGCAAATAAACAACCACCCTTGCTAATTCACCATTTTTTGCCAAATATGGGTCCATTAGAACCGCTTTGTCATTTTTAGGGATGCTATTAAGCGATAATTTGAGAAGCTTAGGACCTAAAACACTTCCATGTACACCCTCGAGTAATTGAACCACAGTGTCAATCGAAAGTACTTTTCGAACACCTGGTTGTTTAGTTAAAAAATGTTCTAATTGTCTAATTTGGTCAAGACCTTCCTTTTGAATCCAATAGTTTTTACTAGGGTATTCAAGTAAAATGTCTAGTGTACTTGTACCTGCTAATTCGTTATCAATCAATTTAATGCTTTTTACCATATCAGTATCTGAAGTGAAATAGTCCACAAATCTATTTTCAACAGTTATATATTGTGTGCCCCATCCAAAAAATAAAATAGATGCTAATGCAGTTAAAATAATAGTTCTTTTATTATTTGAAGTAATTGAAACAAATTTATTTGGCCAGTTTGGTTCAGTTCTATCGTTTAGTACTGCTTTTTTTTGGTTGAATTTTATCGCGGGTAATAACGTAAAGCAAACAATGAATGCTAAAGGGATACTCAATGACATTATAAGACCAAAATCAATGATTGGTTGAATGTCACATAAAGTAAGCGATAAAAAACCTACCATTGTTGTCAGACATGAATATGCGATAGGTGTTTTAAGTTCACGAACGGTGGTTTGTATGATTTTTGATTGTGATAAACGTTTATTTCTTAATGAGACCTCTTGAAAACGTAAGACAATATAAATAATAAATGTCAAACTAATGACAAATAAAATTGGTGGATAGTTTGCGCTAGCGATGGTCAAGGGCCATTTAAAAAATGAAAATATA
>JAURNZ010000018.1 GCA_030829925.1 Gammaproteobacteria bacterium
ATCTGAAACCATCTCCCTCTATAAACAAGGTGACTTTATTGATCTTTGTCGAGGACCACATGTTCCAAACACTGGTTTATTAGGTGCTTTTAAGTTAACCAAGGTTGCTGGTGCCTATTGGCGTGGTGACTCAGACAATGAAATGCTACAAAGAATCTATGGTACTGCCTGGGGTAATGATGAGGACCTAAAAGCTTATCTTCACCAGCAGGAAGAAGCAGAGAGAAGGGATCATCGTAAACTTGCAAAAATAATGAATTTATTTCATTTCCAAGACACGTCACCAGGTATGGTTTTTTGGCATCACAATGGGTATGTGCTTTATCAAACCATCATTCATTACATGAGACAAAAATTATATGAATTTGATTATGAAGAAATTGCCACTCCAATGATTTTAGATAAATCATTGTGGGAAGCATCTGGTCACTGGGAAAAATTTAGAGACGATATGTTTGTCACAGAGGCTGAAGACAAAACTTTTTGTGTCAAGCCTATGAATTGTCCTGGTGGGTTACAAGTTTATAATGTTGGTCTTAAAAGTTACCGAGATTTGCCTCTTAAAATGGGTGAGTTTGGTTTTGTACATAGAAATGAACTTTCGGGTGCGCTACATGGCTTGATGAGACTTAGGGCATTTACACAGGATGATGCACACGTTTTTTGTTCTCCAGATCAGTTAGATGAGGAAGTTGATAAGCTTATTACATTGGTTTATGACACATACAAAGACTTCGGTTTTACAGACATCGAGGTGCGTGTTGCAACTCGTCCAGAGAAAAGAATTGGTTCCGATGAAGATTGGGATAAGTCAGAACAAGCACTTTCAAATGCCTGTGATAAGCAATCAATAGCTTACACCATAGCGCCTAATGAAGGTGCATTTTATGGGCCTAAAATTGAATTTCATCTTCGTGACTGTTTAGGTCGTGTTTGGCAATGTGGAACCATTCAGATTGATTATTCGATGCCAGGTCGACTGAACGCTTCCTACATTGATGATCAAGGCCAAAAAGCAATACCAATCATGATCCATCGTGCGATCTTTGGTTCAATTGAACGATTCATTGGTATACTGATCGAGCACTATGCAGGGCGTTTGCCATTATGGTTAGCCCCAACTCAGATTGCGATTTTAACAGTCTCAGATCAATTTATGGATTATGCAAAAGAAATTGAGCAAACACTCAAGCAGGCAGGCTTTAGAGTAAAGCTCGATAAACGTAACGAAAAGCTTGGGTTTAAGATTCGTGATTTCACACTAAAAAAAGTGCCTTATGAATTTATCATCGGGGAATCCGAACAAAACAACTCTACGGTGTCAATCCGTTGTGTGAATGGTGAACAGAAATCAGATTTAGCATTGGTAGATGTGATCACTGCGCTTCAAAAGGAATTGGCTACAAAAACAATACCTGATGCTAAAAGTAGGTATGGCCTTTTTCAAGAAGCATAAGTGGTTCGTTTGGCGCCCCGGGCAGGATTCGAACCTGCGACCTATCCCTTAGGAGGGGATCGCGCTATCCAGCTGTGCCACCGGGGCGTGTAACTTATTATGACTGAATTAATTTCATGTCTTCAAGTTTTAAAATGAATAGGTTACAATGTTCGAAGCTAATAAGAGGATGAAATATGAATTCAATGGTGGTTTTTTTAATTCCGTTACTAGGATTGGTTATCTGGCTCAGTTTTTTTTCAAAGTCTCCTGTGAAACAAAAAAAACCTGATCCCCAATGGTTAACTCTAAAATTGAGAGATATAAAAATTTCTAATGGCTATGAGTTCGTTCAATGTTTATATGATTTTGGTTTTAAATATGATTCTACGCACCAAATATTTAATTTTATGAATAACGATCAACTGTGGTTTAGATGTTTAAATCTCCGTAAGCCTGGTAAATTTGATAATTTAGAAGATGGCAAAGCTATTCATGGATTGATGTTTGTTACAGACATTGCCGCTGTTAATGAAGTTGAGCAAGGTGCATGTTTAGAAGAGATGGTTAAGTTGGCAGCTTTGTGTTTGGAGCAATATGGTGGGCAGTTGTGCGATGTCAATGGTCCTATTGATGGAAAAGCTTGGTTAAGTGATAGACTTTCACACCTCAAGACAAAAACTATACAGGAAGACATGTTATCCGCATGATGGAAAGATGTATATGGGTTGTTTGGACTATCTGTGTCTTCAATGTTTGTTTTGCACAAGATGTAGGTGCATACCTAGATGCCCAAGTCGTAACGCATAAATATCATGGCGATGGTGCAGAGTCTGATGGCGAAGTGTCGGCCCCCGTCAGAGATGTTCAGCAAGAGCATTTGTCTTCATCTGAATGGATTAAAAAGCATTTTCCAGAAATATTCAGCCAAGATTATATTAATTTTGTCGTTCATGATCAGCTTATATCACAATATTTTAATGAATCAGGTTTGACGGATTATCAAGCATGGCAGAAAAAACAATTAGCAGTTCTAATTCGTCATCAATATATTGTTAAAGCAAGTTTGGCACAACCAGTAGATGCGTTAAACCAAACAGAGGATCAATCATTTTCAGTCCCTGTTAAACTAATGTTTCATGGTTATGATCGACAATTTGCTAAAAAAATTGATGCAGTCAATATTACGGTTAATGTTGTTTTAAAATCCGATCCAGTTAACGACTGGGTTATTAGTAAATTAAGTGTGGCAGTTGATGACAATAGAAAAGACAATCAAAACCCTGCGTGATGAAATTAATCGATTGAATGAAGCTTATTTCAATCAAGACAGTCCTTTGGTTGATGATGCTACTTATGATCGAATGTTTCATGAACTAAAAGCCTTAGAATTAAAACACCCAGAATTTTTTGACCCTAATTCCCCAACACAAACGATTACAAAAACAAGTCGTTCAGGTTTTAAAAAGGTTTCACATAGTATCCCGATGATGTCTTTAGATAACGCTTTTAGTGAATCTGACATTCAGCAGTTTTTAAATCGCATGATAACTTTTGAGCCTGGCAATGAATCCCTTGAGATTGCTATAGAGCCGAAGTTTGATGGAATTGCTGTGAGCATTGTGTATCAAAAAGGCCAATTGATTTTGGCTGCTACACGTGGTGATGGTCAGGTCGGTGAAGACATCACAAGTAATGTTTTGACTATTAAAAATGTTCCTAAAACCATTGACTATGAAGCTGAAGTTTGTGTTCGAGGTGAAGTTGTGATTACAAAAGCAGATTTTAAGACTTTAAATTCACAATTATCTCATGACGGAAAGAAAATATTCGCAAACCCAAGAAATGCAGCAGCAGGTAGTTTGCGTCAACTTAACTTAGATGTTACGTCAGAGCGACCGCTGACATTCATGGCATACAATGTAGAAAGTGATATTGATCTACCGCATTCTCAACTCGGTAAAATGCAATGGTTAGAAAAATCTGGATTTACCATTGCAGCGGATAGAGTCATTGCAGATAACTTAGAATCTTGTATGGCTTTCTATCATGAGATGATGAATAAAAGAGCTTCATTGCCCTATGAAATTGATGGGTTGGTATACAAGTTAAACAATGTTAACTTACACCAAAAAATGGGCTCAACTTCAAGAGCGCCACGTTGGGCCATTGCGCATAAATTTCCTGCCAATGAGAAGATGTCTAAAGTCGTTAATCTAGATTTTCAAGTTGGGCGAACTGGGGTCATTACACCAGTGGCTCAGTTAGAACCAACACCATTGGGTGGCGTTGTCATTCAAAATGCGACGTTACATAATTTTTCTGAGCTGGCACGAAAGGATGTCAGGGTAGGGGATTTTGTTTGGTTAAGGCGAGCAGGAGATGTAATTCCTGAAATCATTGGGGTGGTCAAGGAAAAAAGACAAGCTGAGCTACAGACACCTATGTTGCCAAAAAATTGCCCCAGTTGTAGTAGTGTGTTGGTCGTTGATGAAATGAATCGCTTTTGTGTAAATCCGTTATGTCCTGAGCAAGTATTAGGTAGTATTGAGCATTTCATTTCAAAACATGCTTTTGACATCACTGGTTTGGGACGAACCTGGTTGGAAACATTGTATAGTCATCAGTTGATCACGACTTATTCAGATATTTTCAAACTAACTTATGAAGACCTCATTGCATTACCCCGCATGGGTGACAAATCTGTTAAAAATCTTTTAACAGAAATTAATTCAGCTAAAGTTATTGGCTTCGATCGCTTTTTATATGCCATGGGCATTCCTGAAGTTGGTCGGGTAACAGCTAAAAAAATTGCGCAGCGTTATCCTGATTGGCCTTCATTATTTGAAGCTCAAGAAGATGATTTATTAGAGATTTCAGATGTAGGTCCACAGGTGGCAAGTCATTTATTAAAATACCTTCATGATGATGCATGCAAAAATGAAGTGAATGCCCTCATGGCTCTTGGTGTTTCAATTAGCACTGCTAAAAAAACCAAACAATTTGATGTATTGTCTGGACGAAGATTTGTCATCACTGGGCAACTAGAGCAAATGTCGCGTGAACAAGCCAAATTACATTTGGAATCGTTAGGTGCTACTGTAGTTAGTCAAGTCAGCGGTTCAACAACGGATGTGCTATTGGGTGATAAACCTGGTTCAAAATGGACTAAAGCCGAGAAACAAGGTATCCGTCCAACCTATGAAGCAGATTTACTGTCTTGGTTAGATAAGGCTTCTACTTAGCTTCAAGTAATGGCTCATAGCCCTCTCTAAAACTTGGGTATTTAAACTCAAAAAATGTTTCAAGTAAGCGCGCGTTGCTAACTTGCTTATTACTTTTACTTTTAAAGTGTTCTTCAGCTTGGCTAGGTATTGGTGAATATATACCCAATGATGTACTTAACCAAGAAAGTAATTCGTTGACAGTTGTTGGGCTTGAATCAACAAGGTTATAGACTGGCATCACATCAGGTAAGTCAAATAGATGATGGAGTGCTCGTACACAATCTGCTTGATGTATGCGGTTTGTGTAAGTTGGATGCTCAGTCATATGTAATCGACCTTTTTTAATCATGTCTATGACGTAGTATCTATTTGGTCCATAAATGCCACCAATCCTTGTAATGACCTGATCGCATTGAAAAGTGAATATTTGTTTTTCAGCTTCTTGCAAGCATTTCCCATTCATTTCTGTGGCTTTAGGTAAAACAGTTGCTTCATCAACCCAGCTTCCATCATTAAAAGGGTAGACAGCTGTGCTTGAGGCAAACATAAAGCGCTTAGGTGGGTTGTTTTTACAAAGGTCCCATATTCTATCAGGACCGTCGATATAAGCTGATTGATAGCAAGTTTCTGATCTCGCATCGGCAGAAATCAAATAAATAACGGCATCAACCTCAGGCAATTCCTTAAGGTCAAAAATATCCCCTTTAATCAATGAAATATTTCCGTGATCGTATAGGTCATCACTTCTTCGTATGACAAAAACACGATTACCTTCTTTTGCTAATGCATAAGCGAGCGGTTTACCAATATAACCTCCGCCAACAATAAGAACTCTTGCCATATTAAAACTCCAGACTAAATTTGTTTGATTTTTTCAGTAATATCTTTTTTGATGCTATCTATGGCTTGCCAGTTTTTACCGCCACCAGTAACAATATGATTGACACCTTCTTTGCTAGGTGCAATGAATTCCCAATACATAGGTCTTACGGTTTGTACATATTGATCTAGAGTGTTTTGAATGGATCGGCCACGCTCTGATAAATCTCGATTCAATCGTCTGATCAAACATATGTCGAGTGGTGCATCAATAAAGACAGTAACGTCTAATTCTTGCCTAATGTTTTTATCAGCGAGTAACAATATGCCATCACATAATATAATTTGAGCTGGAAGTACATGCTGAGTTTCTTCGCCACGTGTATGCGTGTGAAATTTATATACAGGTATGTTTACAGGTTCATTTTTTTTGAGTGTTTTTAAATGCTTAACCAAAAGATCATGTTCTAACGCGTCAGGGTGGTCATAATTCTTTTTAGGTCTATCTACAGGGTCAATATTTGATTGATCGAGATAGTAGCTATCTTCTCTAATGATAGATACGGAAAACTCTTCATGTAAAGTCTTATGAAGGTTATCAACTAGTAGACTTTTTCCCGAACCAGATGGGCCTGCAACACCGATTAAAATAGGTCTCTTATTATTGGACATTAAACACCTTCCTTTTTGGTTAGAACATAAGTGGCACCTGCGCCACCATCATTTGGTTTTGCCGAGCAAAACGCAAGTACACTAGGGTCATCTTTTAAAAAATGATAGACCATAATTTTTAAGACAGGTATAGCCTCAGGGTTATGTTGCCCTTTGCCATGAACAATTTTAAACATTTGTGGGTGATTACTAGAGAGCAGATAGTTTAACTTATTCTTTGCTTGTAGTTGTGTTAAGCCATGTAAGTCAATTGAAAGTAAATGTTGAGCACGTTTTAAATGCTTCATTTGCGTGGTATTGACTCCATTTTTTTTAAAATCAAGTATGGTTTCTGGTTGTATATCGTCGTCGTACATCTAAGTTTTTAAGTTTGTATTTTACAAAAAATTAAATTTATATTAACTTAATCTATTATTTATCGCAACGTTATTGACGAAAATAAGAATCCTTACTATTCTTATTGTGTAATTGAAAGGATATCAACTATGCCATCGAACGGAATCAAAATTGCGTTATGCGCAACATCACAACGAGTAGGGTTTGCAATTTGTCAAGCGCTAGAACGATTACCACACATTGAATCTATAAAAGTTTTTCTAGAACCAGTGAATGACCCTGTACGATTATTATTTCGTGGACAGAATGTGCAGACAGAAAAGTTAAGTAACATTGCGCACTATGAACCTGATATGATTATTTATGGAGGCAAAGCATTTAACTTCAATGCTTTTCATAATCAATGTAAACATTTAAATACACCTTTATTCAATTTGAGCTGGGGGCAGGGTGTTGAAGATCTAATTTTAAAGCCAAATGATGAAAATATTCATCAAATGAAGCACCCCATCACACAACAGTTGTGTCAGCCACTTGCACATATTCATACTTTGTTTGAACTTGAATCTGTAAATATTTGTGTGGCATGTGGTGCTGATATTCAGGGTGAAGATGGTGTTTTAGAACTCATGAATCAAACGCGTGCATATATGAGTTATGATGAAGAATATTTCAATATATTTCCAAAGCCTATTGCATTTAATTCAATCTCTGATATTTCTGTTGATGAAACAACTGGTTATGATGCCTGTCGCAGAATCATGGCTCAAGAACTGAAACAAGCGTTAGCAAGTGATGTATCGATTGACATGTCATATATGCAATTGCCAGTCTTGCAAGGCCACCATGCTGTAGTACATTTATCAACCAAAAGGTCGCTAGATATTAATGAAGTAGCTAAATCATTTGAGACAGATGATTTGTTATACCATGTGAATTTAGTTAGTAACCGTGAATATGGACAATGCTTTAATCGTGTTGCCATCAGTCAAATTAAACAACATCCTGAAAAAGACAATAGTGTAAGCTTTCATGTCATGGCAGATGCACTCGCTTTTGGGGTCAAACAGTTCGTATTATCACATGTTGCTGAAATGGTTGAAATTTTTGATTAAATTTAATATTATATTAATGTTAGTAGATTATGATTAAAGTATACGAGTAAATATTATGTTGAGAAAATTACCAAGCCAATTAATAGAAAAAGTTTCACCTAACGCATTAAGAGCAGTGCATTCATCGCATTTTGAGGCATTGGTAAATCTTATGAAAGGTAAAGAATCTGCTTCAGCAGAGCCTAAGGTTGTTAATAGTAATAACGATATTAAAGGTTCAAATGTAATTGATATGTACCAACATGGTTTACGATCAAAAAATACAAACATGGGGCCAAACCCTATGGGTCCAAATCCATTCAATATTAGATAACAGTCAAAGTCTATAATCAAAGTGGTTTTTTTTAATCACATACAGTCTATTTGATAGCTTTACGCCTCGAGTTTCAATTAAATCCTATCTCTAGCACTTGATCCTTGATTTAGAATCCATGTATGATGATGGGATGAATACTTTAAAACTTCTCTTAATTTCTTTTTTTGTAGTAACAAACGCTTTTGCTCAGGTAGATCAAATTTCATCTCAATCCCCAATCATGACAAGATTAGACTATGTTGAATCTAATTTAAGTCAGGTGGCCAATAATGAACAGGCATTAATGGCACAGAATCAAGCATTGGCATCTAAAATTGATGCAGTGTCCAATATGCAGGCTCAACCTGCAATTGTCGCGTCCAACGATCTTGTTTTTCTGGTCATACTATCTAGTTTGATCATGATGTTGGTTTTGGCAGGATGTATGGATCGTCAAACACCAACCCCAAAGGAAGTATTAATCAAAAAGCAGCCAGTTAAATCTAAAAAAACTCAAATGCCCGAGCTTGTTCGTGAAAAACATGATGAAGAATATGACTTTATGGGTTCTCAAGAAGCCGTGCCTGCAAGGTTTAACCTAGCAGAAGCTTATATGCAAATGAGAGAATTTCAGCAAGCTAGACGTGTATTAGAAGGCATTTTAGAGCAGGGTGATTCTGATCAAAGACAAAAAGCTTCAGCGTTATTGACTCAGTTACCAAGCCTATGAAAAGACATGTCATGGGTATTGCCTATCACGGTAAGCAATATTATGGCTGGCAAATTCAACCCAAAGACCCTTCTGTTCAAGCTGCTCTTCAGTTGGCATTAGAAAAGTTTAGTCTAAAACCTACCAAAGTAACGTGTGCAGGCAGAACTGATCGAGGTGTGCATGGCGCGCAGCAATGCATCCACTTTGATTCAGATGTGGATAGACCCTCACATAGTTGGGTTAAAGGTACCAATGCCTTTTTACCAGATGATGTTCAAGTCTTATGGCATCGTTTCGTTGATGATGATTTTCATGCGCGTTTTTCAGCAACTTCTAGACGCTATTGCTATTTAATTAAACAAAATGAACACAGCCAGGTTTTATGGCAAGACAATGCATATGTGATCAAAGAGGCGCTAGATGTTAAACTGATGCAAGACGCAGCAAAATATTTAATAGGTGAACATGATTTTTCATCATTTAGGGTCAGTCAATGCCAAGCATTTTCACCTATTCGAACAATTCGTCAATGTGACATCATGTGTCACAATGATTGGTTGTTTATACGATTAGAAGCCAATGCATTCTTACACCATATGGTTAGAATCATTGTTTATACCTTAATGAAGGTTGGTCTTGGTCATGAAAGTCCAGCATGGGTTAAGTCACGATTAGATGCCCAGTCACGAGAAGCAATAGATAATATGGCGCCTGCATGTGGCTTATACTTTGAAGGGGCAACATACCCAGAAAATTATGAATTACCAAATTTTTATACAATGATGGCTAAGGAGGGTGTATAATTATGTTTGAGACCTATGTTGAGGAAAATACTACTAAAGTGCAAGAAAATATGAAACAATCACTAACCATTTATCAGATTAAAACAGCTAAAGAACTACTTTCGCATGAAACTTATCAAAATTACATTAAGCGATTAAAGACATTAGTAATGAAGGATGACGATGAGACAGACATTGCTTTTGCAGAGTCTTTTTTTGAATCATTATATATGGATTTGATAAATAATTATGCCGAAATGGTTCAGTCTATAAGTATCTCTACTGGAACCTGGAGTAGATATGTACTAAATAATAGCTTATTACGCGCATTGCAGGCCCTAGAATCATATTTTTCTACTTATGGGCACCATCAGTTGGAAGAAGGTGATATCATGCCTTATGCGATTTATTCGGCTGCTTTGTTGACGAATGTGGGTCAAATCTTTGGGGAGCATGCATTCCAATTAGTTGATGAGCACGGTTCGTATCAAGCCCCATGGGATCCAATTGAAGGACCAATGACACATTTTCATTTATCATGGTTTAGAATGCGTCCCATTGAGCCATTATCCAAACAAGCTATGAAATATCGAACCATAATGCTTGCTTGTGCCAAAATTTTACCAGAAATAGGATATAAATGGATTGCAGAAGATCATGATGTATTGTCATGGTGGTTAGATGCTTTAAATGATTTGGATGAAGGGTTAGCAGAATTTAAAATTGATTTGTTATTGGACAATGAGTTTGTTGAACGTTCACGTTTAATCGATGTTGATGTGGCACATTTGTTCCCTAAAGAGCTAATGGAAGCAGAAAAATTCTTAGAAGAAATCAAAAAACAAATTGAAAAAGACTTAAAGATTAAGAAACAAAGCTACTACAAAACCAAGCGCAGCGTGGTCATTACAGAGGAAATGCTCAAGAATTTTGCGGAGAGAAATAAAACATCAGTAGGTAATTTAGTTAAAAGTCTATCTAAAGCAGGCATTAGTTCCTCGAAGAGTATTTCTAAGTTTATGATAAAATCTACAGGTGCTTCCTCCGGTATGTTTATGGGTAAAGAAGGGAAGAAGACAGTTTCAGGCATAGAAATTTCTAAAGATAAGTTGAAATCACTAGAAAAGAATATGCAGGGTATCAAAGTTATGATGTCTGCTGCTTATGCTGCAAAGTTCATTCAGTCAGATCAAGCTGCTCAAATGGCTAAATCTGGTGATTCTACTGCATTAGTACCTGGACAAAAAGGCTAGAAATCCTCAGATTTAAACTCAGTAATAAGCGAAAAGTCTTGGTTTAACTCGATTGAAAGTGCTTCAATTTTACAAGCTTCATGGTCTAGAAAGTATTTACCTAAAGTGTGATATTGTTCGGATGCATCAGTATTTTGTGTTAATTTGCCCCACATGAGTGTCACTAATGTATAACCGGCCAATTTTAAATAAATAGGTGCTTTGGCCGCAGCGATTTCTGAATTATTGTCTAAGTCTTTTAAGATGATTTCGAAGTGATGTTGTGTCTCATTTAAAGCTTTTTGTAATGCAGGTTTAAGCCAGGGAGCCATAGCTTCAGAGTCTTTTTTGCATTGATCTAAAAATGATTGCCACTCTGATGAGTGGTGTTTAATTTTGCGTAAAACAAAATCTAGTGCTTGAATGCCATTCGTGCCTTCATAAATCATCGCAATACGAGCATCACGGTAGTATTGCTCAACATGCCAGTCTTTGACATAGCCACTGCCACCCATGACTTGGAGACAATGATCAATCACATCACAACCTATCTCAGTACAAAAGCTTTTTAAGATGGGTGTCAATAAATTGGTTAATGGATCATCCTGGGGCAGGGTATGGGCATAAAAGAGCAGGGCTCTTAAACCAATAATAATCGATTTTGCATGGAGTCTTTGACGACGGACATCAGGGTGATGCAAAATCGGGTCAGCAGGGTGTGCATGATCATGTTTGTTGGGGTCTAAAGCACGTGATTGACGTCGATCTTTTACAAACGCATGAGATGCTTGGTATGCGATTTCTGCTAAAGCAATGCCTTGGTTAGCAACTGTTTTTCTTGCATCATTCATCATAACAAACATATGTGCCAACCCATGATTGGCCTCACCAATTAAATAGCCTTGCGCTTCGTCAAATTGCATGACACACGTTGGTGACACATGCGTCCCCATTTTATGTTCAACCCCTGCACAATAGACTGTATTACGATCGCCATTTTCAAGCCATTTGGGTACTAAAAACAATGAAATCCCCCTGCTGCCTTCTGGTGCATCAGGTAATTTAGCCAATACCAAATGAATGATGTTTTCAGCGAGGTCATGTTCCCCAAAAGTAATCCATATTTTTTGGCCTGAAATCAGATAATGATCTCCTTTAGACATGGCTTTGGTTTTAATTAAGCCAAGGTCTGTACCACAGTGTGATTCAGTTAAACACATCGATCCCATCCATTGACCTGAGACCATTTTAGGTAGGTACGTATTTTTCAATTCTTCAGAAGCATTTTTTTCAATAGCCATGCAGGCACTGTGGGTTAGGCTCATGCCTAAAAATAAAGCACTGTTAGCAGACATCAACATTTCATAACAAAGCTGACAAATGGTTTTTGGTAGTTCAAGGCCACCCCAAACACTGGCGTGCTCGAGCGCAAATAGACCTAATTCACGCATTTGATCAACCAATGCTTGATAACCCTTTGGTAACTGAATGCTATGATCCTCGGGGTTGAATTGAATGCCCTGTTGATCGCCTATAAAATTAGACTCAACTAATTGTGCCTGACACAGCTCATCGACGCTGGTTAGTATGGCATCATATAAAGCACGATCCTCCTTACTCAATTCAGGTGTGAAACATTGCATTAAATAGTTATAATCTGTCAAAGGTGCATGATACATAATTAACCTCAAAAATCTTCATGGCCCATCTTCATGATGGCTTCTTTCCCTGCTTTAATTTGCAACAATAAGGTTTGTGATTCTGGCAAAATATGTTCAATGAAATATTTCCCAACGGGTATCTTTGAGGCATCCTTTGCAGTCATCAGTCCCCACATATAAGTCAACATACAAAGCGCAAATAAATTTAAGAAACGTGTACTCACAGCCCCTGCTTGTTCAGGGTCTTTCACAGCATGGGTCATTAACCACATCGCAGCTTCTTGTAGCTTGGTTCTAACATCCATAGAAGCTTGTTTGAACTCGTCTAAAAACCCTGCTTCTTTTGCTTGGATTTCTGCCATCAAAGCCATAAATGCTTTGCCTTGATCCTTAGGCAGTTTTCGGCCAACCAAATCAAGTGCCTGAATGCCATTGGTGCCTTCATAGATCATTGCAATCCTGGCATCTCTATAAAATTGTTCAATGTGCCAATCTTTGACGTACCCTGATCCTCCAAGCACTTGTTGGGCCAAACTGATGTTATGACAGCCACGCTCAGTTAAATAACTTTTAATGATTGGGGTGAGTAATCCAAAGGTATCACTATCGCCATTGCGATCTTTTTCTATGGCACTGTAGACCACCAAAGCACGCATGGCTTCATTGGTCGCTTTACATTCAAGTAACATGCGTCTAATGTCTGGGTGAACCAATATGGTATCTGCAGGTTGATCCAGTTCACGTTTATCCTTATCTAACGAACGAGACTGGCGTCTATCTTTGGCGAATAAAAGGGCGGTTTGATAAGCCATTTCAGAAAGTGCCAAGCCTTGTATGCCAACACCAATTCGCGCAGCATTCATCATCACAAACATGGCTGCCAGTCCTTTATGAGGCTCTCCAATAAGCCAGCCTTCAGCTGCTTCAAAGTTCATAACACAGGTTGGGCAGGCATGAATGCCCATTTTTTCTTCAAGACCACCACAATAAACAGTATTTCTAGTGCCATCAAGTTTGAACTTAGGCACTAGGAATAGGGAAATGCCTTTGCTACCTTCTGGTGCGTCTGGGAGTTTAGCCAATACCAGATGGATGATGTTATCAGTTAAATCATGTTCTCCAAAAGAAATCCAAATTTTAGTACCTGAAATTTTATAATGATCTTCAAATACAGTGGCTTTGGTTTTAATCAATCCTAAATCAGTACCACAATGGGGTTCAGTCAGACACATGGTCCCAAACCATTCACCTGAAACCAGTTTGGCTAAATAATCTTTTTTTAATTCATCACTGCCATATGCGAGTAAGGCATGAATGGCACCTTCGGTTAATCCAGGTCCCATGGTAAATGCATTGTTGGCAGAAGAAAGCATTTCATTGATCAAACAAGTCACTGCCAAAGGTGCTTCACCACCACCATACGCTTCAGGCATTGACATGGCCATAGCGCCCGTTTCTTTAAGTTTTTGGTAGATGTGATGCGATGATTGGGGCATTTGTACTGAGCGATTCTCAGGGTTGTAAACAAGCCCTTCTTGATCGCCTATCTTGTTGGCAGGCCAATAATCATCTTGACAAAATTTATTGATGCCATTGAAGATGGCTTCAACACTATCGCGGTCATAGACATCGTGTTGGTAGTCAAAAAGTTCTAATAAATCCATATAAGTTTTGATAGGTGCATTATAATTTAGCATTAGATTCTCCATAATCTCTTAATATAATTATATGCAATTTTTACAAATTTGCCTTTTTGGTCTAAAATTAATAATAAGAGGAGATAATTATGGCTGATAATTTTGATATACAAGGCATTATTAAAAAAGTAAGAGTGTCTATTAATCCTGAGTTAGGAATTCCGGCTGACGAACAAGAAAATCCTGTAAATTACAGAATCATTCGTTTAAGAAAACTTGTTAAAGAAACCATGACAGCTCAAAAAGCATTGACTGCCGAGCTTTCAAAGATCGAGTCAAATCTACTAGGCCTTTTAGAAGAGCTTAATCCTGATTTAGAGCTTGAAGATGAAAAAGATCTAAAAGCTGCTGCTGATAAAGCAGAAGCTAAAACAGAGGAAGAAGCACCAAAAGCTGAAGAGCCTAAAGCTGAGGCATCTAAAGAAGAGGATAAAAAGGAATAAAAAAAGTCATATCTTTATATGACTTTTTTATCTTTTTCTTATTTAACGTTTAGCTATTTTTTGGTCCTTTTGGTCCTTTTGAGGGGGCACCACCTCTTTGTACTGTTTCTCCGAAGAAGCTTGCTTTTTCTAAAACTGAAGATCGTTTTGAATTATCTGAGCTGGTAGTGTTGCCAGTATTTTTGGTAGCATTGCTGCTTTTAGAGCTTGTACTTCTGGGGCTTTTACTCCCAATAGAATCATCATCAGGACCTGTTGTTGAACCATCATCACTTAAGCTACTTACAGATCTGTCAGGGCTTGGTGGTCTTAGTGTTGATCTATCTGCTATTTTTTGCGTCAATTCACTGTCAAAACGAGTCTGCTTATATGTTCTTTTATTAATTAAATGAGTATCTAGAGTTGCTGCAAGTGTCTCGCGTAGATGTTTAGTTTGTATATTTACACTAGGTTTTATAAATTGCTCTAAATAGCTAGGTGCAACCACTTGAGTTAGATATTCCCAGGATGAACATTTATCATTTTTTGCTAATGCACTAATCAAGTTTTTATCGTCTTGTTTTAATTCTATTATATGATCTTCAAGCTTATCTAAGTTTTGAAAGACTTGGTTTGCTTCATCATAAAAGGCTTCAAATGATTGTGCGTATTTTATGTCACTGTTTAGTCTTTGCAGTGGATGTATTTCTTTCTGTATTTTAGGGTTATAGCAAATTTGGTCATACCATACATTAAACATATTCATTGTATCTAAAATAATGTACTTAAAAGCTATAGAAGTACCGTCTTCTTGGAGTCTGGGTAATACGTTATTATAAGCACCGTCTTTGAATAATGGATCTTGTTGTGGATTTTCTTCAAATGTCTGATACCTTTTTAAAAGTACATTATTGAATTGTTTTTCCAAATTTAAAACTTTATCAAGCTCAGCTGAACTGAACCCTTTAATTAATTGATCACGTATATCATACTGACTCAAGTTTTTTAAGTTTGTTTCAAATTTATTATAAATCGTATTGTATTTGTTAAATTGTTCGTTTAAATTTTGCATATTTTTTCTTCTTATTTTATTTATATTATAGCATTATTTGTGAGAAATGGCTTATTTAGTATTGAGAGTTAAGCTGTTCATTCTTGTATAAACTTTTTAATGCCATATATAAAATGATTTTTATCTTACTTTTATGATAACGCATGAAGCTTAAGGTAACATTAACATTATTTATGGTTTTGGTAATTAACGATTGATAAAATCAATGATAAATTAAAGTTAATGATGTTGGTTTAAAAGATGGATTATTTTGGGGTGATTGGGTTGAGTGAGCGGTG
This sequence comes from Gammaproteobacteria bacterium, assembly GCA_030829925.1. Taxonomy (GTDB): domain Bacteria; phylum Pseudomonadota; class Gammaproteobacteria; order Comchoanobacterales; family Comchoanobacteraceae; genus JAURNZ01. The sequence continues at coordinate 15,756 of JAURNZ010000018.1, forward strand.
AAAACCACTGGATAAGATTGCCTTCATGGTCGAAGATGAATTTATAAAAATTCCAGCGTGGATAGCCAAAAAATGAGACTTGGGTTTGTAGCCATTGATAAAATGGATGAGGGTTATGTTTAATGCCTAGGCATGCTGTCACAGGAAATGAAATTTGGTATTTATCTTTAAGTGTACAGATTAATGCTTCTGATGAGCCAGGTTCCTGTTGCCCAAAATCATTTGAAGGTGTTGCAAGTACTTGTTTGCCAGCACGATGTAGTGCTTCCAAGCCATGTAATTGCTTGTTAAAGCCACATAAAGTAGCTGTGTTGCAGATTAGAAAAGGCTTACCTTTAAAGTTCGATAAATCGATGGTTTGATTGTTGAGGGTTTTGAAATGAAAGGTATGCGCTGACATATCTCTATCATACAAATATATTTAGACAAAATAAATCAGCAAGTATTTAAATATAAACCCAATGATTAGGATGATTAATGTCACTAACCAAATAACCTTGGCATAGGTTTGTTTAGATTGACATTGTTTAAGGTTGTCTAGTGTGCATGAATCTGGTTTATAAAAGATCATATAGCCAGAGATGACTAACAAGATAAATGTTAATATGAAAAAATAAATGGCATGTTCAGAAATCCATATTAACCAGGGTAAATGGCTTAATAAACCAGCCATTACACTGCCTAAGCCAAGACTTACAAGGATGATGGGTAGGGCACAGCAAAAAAGGGTTGTCAGTGAAGCAACGAAGCCAGAAAACATTAACCATGGTTTTATTTTTTTCATAGGGGTTATCGATCTATTTTTGAGACCACATAGCCTTGGTTGGTAACCATTGATGTAATTGTTTTGTCAGATAAATTTTTACCTGGTTTTAGTTCTAATGTAATGGTTTTTCCTTTTAAATCTATGTCAACTGATTGGACATTAGGATTGTTCTTGAATTGTGCTTCCATTGTGCTTGCACAGAAGTCACACACCATCCCTTTGACTTGAACTTTAATCGCACCAGCAAAAGCACTGGTCATTAGCAACGTCATCATAATTAAAACTCTAACCATATTAATTCCTCTAATATGGCTAAGTATAGTATGAATTTTCAATTTTGGGGGTTAAAAGCGTAATACCCAGTTAAAGAGTAGGCGATGATCAGAGCTATAACCTATCTCTACAAGTTTTGTGCCTTTAAATAGGCGAACCAAAGGAGTTAAGATAAACGTATCACCTGAATAATTAGGTTGATGAGAAAGTTCTAACATCAACCATGTGTGTAGATCTCCATAGTCACCAATATAGGGTGCAACACCTAAACGGGCTGATTGTTGAAATTGATCCATGATATGACCATTTGATCTATATAATTTTGCATCATAAGATGTAAAAATACGCTGAGTTTCATAGTCACCAGCAAGATTAACCATGGCATATAAATCATGTTGACTAGATTGTTCTGCATCACCAAAGGCTGTTTTGAAATATAAATTTCCTTGTGCATGAAGATAATGCCAGCGATGGATTAAGTAGTTAAGCTGGATACCATTTAAATCTATGTCATCATTACGATAATGTTCCCAAACATACCCAATTGAATAAGTGTAATGTGGGGTGTAATGAATGTGGATGTTATGTTTGATCGGACCATTGTTTTGCATAACAGTAGTGCCGCCTGAATACGAAATTGGCCTACCTATGGCATGCGTCTGTATTAGTAAAAATGTAAATAAGAGTAAGGTTCGTAGCATAGCTTAAATAATGGCTCCGCGGGAGGGATTCGAACCTTCGACCAAGTGATTAACAGTCACCTGCTCTACCACTGAGCTACCGCGGAATAAAACTTATTTTGAACGAAGTTGATCTCAAGGTCAAGCAAAAATCATTAAAGTTAAAATAATAATTCATTGAATTTATTTCTTTGACTTAAGTCTGATTGTTTTTGCTGGTTATCAGCATTTTTAAGCAAACTTGCTAATTGTGGTTCATCCAAATCATGGGCGTTGCTACCATATATATGCCAGTAACCTGCAAAATCTTGATAAAGGTAGACAGTATAATCACTATCCCCAAAATGATAAGTCATTTGAGGACAATCAGTTTGTTTGCCGACACAATTTTGGGTGTGTTTGGCAGATTTGCTTTCTACAGCATAGCTAAACCCAATGGTTAATAGTGTTATCAATGTTATTTTTTTTATCATACTCTGATTATAGCTCAAAATACGGTAGTGTGACGTTTCATTACTTAAATTAAGCTAAAGATTTAAGGAGATGTAAATGATGTTAAAGTTTATAATGATCTTAATTTATGGCCTATTAATTCAGGTCTATGTTTATGCAGATACACCTATGAAGGAGATCCGGTCACATCTTGAGCAGATCAATACACTGATGGGGGAAGCTGGTCAAAGTGAGTTCTCACAATGGAGCAGTTGGGTTAGAAATATAGTCAGAAAAGACAAACAAAATACAAAAAAGTGGCTAAAAGAAAAAATTGACC
>JAURNZ010000019.1 GCA_030829925.1 Gammaproteobacteria bacterium
CGATTACATAAACAAGTGGAATCCAATATAAAACATAATCAAAAAATACGATCAAAATAGGGAGTTCTAGCATATATACAAAAACCGATAAGAGATAGATAAATGCGAAAACGGTTGTGATTGCAATCAGTCTTTTAGATGATGTGACAAATCTAAAAACAAAAAGTGCAAAAACAAATAGTAAATAAAATTCAATGATCAGTTTAAATGTAATTTCTGGCATGCAATACTCCTTTAAATAACACCTTTATTATAGCATAATTATGTGTTTTTAATAGGGTTCATTTCTTTACTTGCTAAATCGATATCGTTTGCTTTATAATCATGTTATGATTCTAACAAAACAAAAACTAGACCAAGCGATTTTAGTCGCTTTCTCTACCCAACTTGATACTAGCGATTTACTTACGTCGCTTGATGAACTTGAACGTCTTGCCCAAACAGTATCTATACACACCGTTCACAAAATCACGCAACATGGAAAAGTTGCCTCAGCAAGAACACTGATTGGTGATGGAAAAGTTCAAGAAATCAAACGTCTCATTGAAAAAGATAACATTGATGTTGTTATTTTTGATGATGAGTTATCCCCGGCCCAACTTCGTAATCTTGAGTCTGATTTAGATGTTCAAGTGTTTGATCGAAGTTTTTTAATTTTATCGATTTTTGCAGAACGCGCACAATCAAAAGAAGCTGTACTAGAAGTGGCATTAGCTCAAAAAAGATACATGATTTCGAGACTTATAGGAATGCGCGCTTCACTTTCAAGACAAGGTGGAGGCTCTTATAATGCAAAAGGACCAGGTGAAACAAAACTAGAACTTGATCGAAGAAAAGTTCTTGAAGATATCTCAATTATCAAAGCACAATTAAAAAAAATCAAAACTGAAAAAGAAACAACCCGTAAACAAAGAAAATACACACAAACAAAAACTGTTGCTTTAGTGGGTTACACCAATGCAGGAAAATCTTCACTTATGAATGCTTTAGTGAAACTCTATGGCATCAAAGAACACGAAACACTTGAAAAAGATATGCTTTTTTCAACCATCGATACAAAATCAAAAAGACTCCATTTTGATAACCAAAGAGATTTTTTACTTATTGATACCGTTGGGTTCATTTCAAAACTTCCTACAGAACTCATTAACTCTTTTGAAACCACGCTAGAAGATGTCAAACAAGCAAATTTAATATTACACTTAATTGATGGTACAAGTGTTTCCCTTTCTCATATCCAAACAACACAAAACATTCTTAAAAAAATAGGCGCAGATCACATCCCTACTCAATATGTCATTACTAAAGCTGACTTACTTAACGATTTTCCAATCATTGATTTAGATTACATGCTTATTTCAGCACACTCTCAAAACGGTATTCCTCAACTTATGACAAGTATTTTTGAACAATTGTATCAAACCTTTGAAAACGTCACCTTGTTTCTCGATTTTAATCACATGGCCGTCTATCACAAGTTAAAGTCTAGATATAAGATTGTTTCAGAAACGTATCATGAATTAGGAATCGATATTAAAGTGTCTATTGATCCCAATCATATGAAACCATACATGCGTTTTATTAAAGAAATATAAAAAAGAGAGTAGATATTCTACTCTCTTTTTTTACTCAAATGCGTGAACTGCATCTTCATATTCTTTAACTGTAGTTGCTCTTACGAGCTCTTTTCTAAGGCTTGTTGCATTATCAATACCCTTTAAATACCAAGGTCCGTGACTTCGCATTTCTAATACACCAAGTTTTTCACCTTTTAGTTTAACTAGATCGTATAGATGTTCTAACATAAGTGCTTTGATTTCATCGACTGTCGGTCTTATAACTTCAGGGTCTCCATTTAAATAGGCATCTATTTCTTTAAATATCCAAGGATTTCCTAAAGCCGCTCTACCAATCATTACTGCATCACAACCCGTGTAATCTAACATACGTTTTGCTGATGGTCCATCAACAATGTCTCCATTACCAATCACTGGTATGGAAACTGCTTCTTTAACGGCTTTTATTACATCTAAGTCTGCTTTACCAGAATAGCCTTGAGCACGAGTTCTTGCATGTACGGTAATCGCGCTTGCACCAGCACGTTCGATTTCTTTAGCAACCTCAACTGCATTGACAGAGTCATCGTCCCAACCAGAACGAATTTTAACAGTAAGAGGTTTAGAAACACGTCTTGAAATTTCATAAACAATGTCATAAATTCTAGCAGGATGTTTCATGAGTGCAGCACCTGCTTGAGCTTTAATCGCTACTTTTGGAACTGGACATCCCATGTTTATATCAATAGCATCACAATTACTAAATTTGTCAACATAGATAGCAGCTTCAACCATGGTGTCTAAATCAGACCCAAAGATTTGTTGAATCATTGGTTTTTCATCGTCTGTCATAAATAACATTTGAATGGTTTTTTCATTTTTATAAATAAGGCCTTTATCTGAAATCATCTCAGCATAAACCATACCTGCGCCGTGGTTTCTTGCAAGCAAACGAAAAGGGCTGTTAGAAACACCAGCCATTGGCGCTAAAACTAGCTTGTTATTCACTTCGATATTTCCTATTTTAAATCCCATATTTTCACCGACTTGATTGTATCATACCATACCCTTAGTTTCAAATATGCTACAATACGTTTGGTGATGAAATGGAAGATTATGTACTTATAGGTCATGCCTATAATAAAACAGTTCGTATTTATACAGCCTTAACAACAAAAACAGTTGAAACGGCACATGTATTACATCAAACATGGCCAACAGCAAGTGCTGCCTTAGGTCGTTTTTTAACTGCATCTGCAATGATGGGCCTCATGTA
>JAURNZ010000020.1 GCA_030829925.1 Gammaproteobacteria bacterium
ACCAGCACCTTGTAATCCAGCAACTAAGATTACAGCTGGTGGTTTAGTATTAAGTGGAATAGGGTTTTCTAATGGTTTACTACCGAGAATTTCAACAAGCTCATCATTCACAACACGAGTTAAAGTTTCAGCTGGTTTTAGTGAGCCAAGTACTTCTTGGCCTAAGGCGTGTTCATTAACAGATTTAATGAATTTCTGCACAACGGGTAAGGCAACATCGGCATCTATCAACGCATTGCGAATTTCTTTCAAGGCATCTTGTATGTTGGTTTCAGACAATCGCCCTTTGCCTGAGAGCGTTTTTAACGTTTGGGATAGTTTTTGAGTTAGTTGATTAAACATATCTATTACCTTTGAATTAAATTGTTAACTTTAAACGGTAGGCTGGTGCCTATTTGTTGAATAACTTTTGCAGCGGCTTTGGAGCCACTAATGCCACACTCTAAAAGGCTTTTGTTATTCAATAGGCCATGAATAAATCCGCCAGCAAAAAAGTCTCCTGCACCAGTTTTATCAATAACCTTCGGAACGCTAACTGCAGGTAGATGAACGTACTCCATACCTTTAATGACACATGCACCATGTTTGCCTTCAGTAATGACCCAAGTAACGTTGTTTTTTTGCTTGCATTTATATTTGGCCTCATCAATTTGGTCCGTTTCCATTAATGCACATATTTCCTCGTGGTTTGCAAACACATAAGAAGCTTTGTCGAAGCAAAAACTTTTAAGTGCGTCAAGATTCTGTTTGATGCATATAGAGTCGGCAAGCGTTAAGATGATTTTCTTGCCCTTACTAGATGCATGATTTGCCATATCAAGGATGCTGTTTCTAGATTTAGTATGGTTCCATAAATAAGCTTCAATATAGATATACTCACTCACATCCAGCCAATCATTGGGGATCATGTCTGGAGTAATGGCAAGATTGTCATTGATAAATGTAGCCATGGAGCGTTCAGATTCAGGTGTGATGCAAATAACTGAGAAATGAGTATTATCATTTCTGATGTAACATGGTTTAGGTGTTTGTATGCGTGCTTTTAAAAATGACTCATTAAAAAATAAACCATTGTCATCGTCACCAATGCCGCCAATGAATCCAGTGTTATGACCGAGGTTAGCTAAATAGCGAATTGTATTTGCAGTTGAACCGCCGGGTGCCTTCACTGTCACACTGAGGTCATCTAGTAAAGTAGTGACTTGTTCTGGTTGGATTAAGGTCATCCCACCATGTTTGATGTTGTGTTGGTGAATGGTGCTTATAGATGCCTTTGCCAAAAGATCAACGATGGCGTGCCCAAATCCAAGTATGCGAAAATGACTCATAGCTATACCTAAAATACAGATTATATCAGCCAATCAAAAAGAATCAAGGCTTCTCTAGCCGGTTTTATCTTGTTGATGGCAGAATTTTTTGTTCTAAATTTGATTCTTTGGTGTATAATTAGCCTATGTGATTTTAATAGGGAGCATGATGTTTGAGTCTTTTGGAGTAAAAGTTTGATACTTTTCGCTATATTAATATTGTTGTTGTTATTGTCTGCATTTTTTTCTGCGTCTGAAACAGGATTGATGGGGGTTAATAAATATACGATTGCCCATTCAGCAAAGCAGGGCGATAAAAATGCTAAAAGAATTATGGGGCTTTTGAAAAAGCCAGATAAGTCACTAAGTATTATTTTAATGGGTAACACAGCTGCCAACCTTGTTATTTCTTCTCTTGCAACTGTAATTGCTAGCCAGTATTTTGACGCATTTGGTATTATGATGGCTACCGTATTATTAACGATTATAGTCCTTGTTTTTGTTGAGATAACACCAAAGACGTTTGCTGCGCTTAATCCCGAAGTTATTTGCCGACTTGCAGCGTTACCGCTTTCATGGATGTTGAAACTTTTGGGCCCAATTGTTTTTGTATTGGCTTCAATTGCAAGAGGAATTCTTTGGTTGCTGGGTGTAAAGCAGACCGCTGCTCATTGGGCTGAAAAACTTGGTAAAGAAGAGTTAAAGTCTGTTGTTAGATCAGTGAGTCAAGCCGACGTTGATCATGAAATGGTTATGGGTGTTATTGATCTTAATGATATTCATGTTGGTGACGTTATGTTGCCAAGAACGGGCATTGTTGGTATTGATTTGTCCAAGCCATGGGAGCACATCCTAAGTCGGTTGTCGCATGCTCATAGGCTTCATTTGCTTGTCTATGATGGTTTAATTGATAAGCCGTGTGGCGTGTTATCTGTTAGTAAATTGTTTGAAGCATCTATGCAATCAAAATTAACAAAAGAGCACTTAGTTACCTTGTTGGGCGAAGTGAAATTTGTGCCGGATGGGACCTCTTTGATGTGCCAGCTTAAAAATTTCAGAGATCAAGACTATCACATAGCCATTGTGGTAGATGAGTTTGGTCGCATTCAAGGAATGGTTTCAATTGAAGATATTATTGAGGAAATTGTTGGCGAGTATGCGCACACCTCTGCATTGAAGCTAGAGCAACTTAAGCCCAATAACGATGCTAGTTATTGGCTGCTAGGCGCTATGAATGTAAGGGACTTGAATCGTTCTCTTGGATGGTCGCTGCCAGAGTACGGGCCCAATACAATTAATGGTCTCATTTTGGAAATGCTTGAGATTATTCCAGAAGGTAATTTATGTTTGAAAATAGGTGGTTATAGGGTTGAAATTGTACGCATGCGAAAAAATCGTATTGAATTGATAAAGTTGTGGCCACCAAAAGCTCTTAAATATTGACCTAATAATATAAAACCACTATGATTTCAATGTTATGAAAAAAATCACTCTATTTTTATTGTCATCTGTAATCTTCTCTGACGATAATGCTGCATTTTATAATGCTGGCAAGGTTGCTCAAAGTCCGCAAAGTGCTTTTGAAACTGCCCAAAGCTTTATCGACTTTGGTGCTCAATTTATGTTGACTTTGCTATTGATTTCAGGAATTGCAATGCTGATGGGTGCGCTTGTTCAGTTCGTTGAGCATCGTAAAAACCCTGTTAACCCGCCGTTATCGCGTGTAATGACGTTTTTATTTATTGGAATTACTTTGGTCTTGGCGTCATTTATTCCTCTGCCTGAAGGTTATTAAATGAAAATCATATTGATTGGGCCGCCTGGTGTTGGTAAGGGAACTCAAGGTCTTCTATTAGCTGATAAAATTGGTATACCTGTCATTTCTACAGGTCAGGTAATTCGTGATGTCATACGTAGTGGCTCAAAAGGTTCTGATAAACTTAAAAGCATTGTTTCATCTGGAGAACTTGTCCCTGATATTTTAATGGTAGAAATACTTGAAGCGCGACTGTTGAGTGATGATTGTAATAAGGGTTATATACTAGATGGTTTTCCAAGAACCCTTGCTCAAGCCGAAACGCTTCTGAATAAAGGCATTGATATAGACTACGTTGTCGAATTTAACTTACACAAGGATGAAATAGTGAAGCGTTTATCAGGTAGATTGTATCATCCGTCGTCTGGGCGTATATATCATAAAGATTTTAATCCTCCAAAACATCCATTGCTTGATGACGTGACAGGCGAAGCTCTTGTTGTCCGAGATGACGATAAGCCAGAAGCTATTATAAAACGACTTCAGTTATTTGATGATCAAACAAGCCCGCTGCTTCAATTTTATCAGTCTCGCACCGATCAGCTCAATTTAAAATACATTGCATTGGATGCATCAGGATCTGTAGACGAAATACAGTCTGAACTGCTTCAATTTTTAACGTAATCATTAAGTTTTTTTCTAAGACCACTAAGTGCTTTGCTAAGTGGTTTTTTTTTACTTTGTATTTGGCAACTTGTAAATAATTGCACTATAGTTATTGTTAATAGAGTATAATAAAGTGATTTAAAGTTTATTAGTCTTAACTGGATAATTAGTTTCACTAAGATCGTATTAGTAATAGAGAGGTATTGATAATGAAAGCTTATGTGGTTAATACTTATGGTAAGGATGCTATCTCGATACCTGAGGACAGATCGATCCCAGAGCCACAGTCTAATGAGTTACTCAGTTTTGGGTGTTTTATCGACAATGAAATGGTCAATCTATCGCTTTTAGATGATTTCTCTGCAGGGCGATATCAAGTGCAACCTAAGAAAGGTTATAACGCCTTTGGCGAATACCACCCACGTTACACCTTTCAAGATAACTTGCTTCATAAGCTGCTCTATCGAATTATAAAGCCCACGTTTAAGCATGTTATATCGCTAGCTTGTCATCATTTAAAGGGTCCAAGTGCCATCAAGCTCATCACATATCAGCTGCATGACACCTTATCATCAGAACAATATCGCTACGCGATTCGAACTGATATTAAATCGTATTGTGCTTCGATTTATGCATCCCTACCGTTACTACTTTGGGCAGCAACCACTCCCGGGCCAGTGGCAACACTGTGAACCTTCAGGACAGCCGCCGGGGCAACAATTCTCCATAAATCCGCAAGCTAGTATAATGTGCTCTCGCTCTCCTGCTTTTAACTCTACCTCTACTCTAGCGCTTTCGTGTGCTGTTTTGAGCGCTTGCGCCACCGTGCCGCCGCTCTCGAAGCTTGCATACACACTAGATCCCATTAGAAGTCCCATTGCCACGAATACTGTTAATAAAATTTTCATCACTATATTCTCCTCTTATTGTTTTTACTCTTATATTATAGTACAAATCTTCTAGCTTTTGTTGCCGCAGTTGTTCTTCGGTCCTAACAGTCTGTGGATTGGGTGTTATAAAGAGCGTAAGTTATTGATATTAATTTTACTTTCACAAGATTAAACGTTCAAGGCGCTGTTTTTTTTATAGGTTTTTTTTAAATTTTTCTTGGTTCCCATCTTCAATCAATGACAAGCATCTATCAATATTCCATGGCAATAATGCCTCATAATCTTCAGATTTCTTGCAATGAGGTGCTGCTTCATGATTTCAACGTAATATTGATAGGGATCTAGTTTTTATGCAGTTTGGCAGTACGGATTAAGTGTTAACCTTATTGCCAGCACGGTTTCGAAAGAGGAACAACTGTGAGCGTCATAATTTAAATTATAAAAGATCAATAACTGATGCTCGTATTAATTAGACACTCGTCGCTTACGGCAAAGTGGTGATAACCGTTGAGTCGCTATGATTTATTGATAGTATTGTAGAGCGATAGTCTTTTTTTATTTTTTCGCCTGTGGTGTGTTAGCTCGGGTTAAATGCTGATATTTTTCTTTAAGTATGTGATTGATAATGGTAAAGAGAATAAGTTAGTGGATTTCTTATTCGTTTCGTGCAACCTATCGACAATAGGTTCTGTATAGTAGGAGTCAGCATTTAAGTTTATACGTTCAACGTTCGATCATCTCAATTTAAAATACATTGCATTGGATGCATCAGGATCTGTAGACGAAATACAGTCTGAACTGCTTCAATTTTTAACGTAATCATTAAGTTTTTTTCTAAGACCACTAAGTGCTTTGCTAAGTGGTTTTTTTTTGCAATATTATTTGACAAGTGGTAAATAATTGCACTATAGTGGTTGTTAAGTGGAGAAAAGTGGAATTAAGTGGTGGAAGTTTTTAGAGGAATTAGTGCAGTTAATCTTGATGCTAAAGGTCGTCTAAGCATTCCTAGTAAATATAGAGATGGTCTGAAAGGTCAATCGATGGTGCTTACGATAGATACAGAAGATCCTTGTTTACAGCTCTATCCGATGTCTCGTTGGGCAGCAATAGAGTCACAATTGGAAGCGCTTCCTACATTTAATCCAGCAGCAAGACGAATTCAGCGTTTGTTACTTGGGCATGCAACTGAATGTGAGTTAGATAGTCAGTCTCGTATTTTGGTTCCAGCAGTGCTGAGGGAGCATGCAGAATTAATTAAAAAGGTAATGTTGGTTGGTCAGGGTAAGCGATTTGAAATCTGGTCAGAAACACTTTGGTCTAAGGTTAGACAGGAGTGGATAGAGCAGAAAACAAATGGTTCGGAAAACGCCCAGAACAACGTATTGGATGATATTGCCTTATGATTAATAAGCAAACGCCAGATACGTCAAATCATATTTCAGTTATGCTAGATGAATCAATTGCAGGGCTGAATATAAATCCGAATGGACGCTATGTAGATGCAACATTTGGACGTGGCGGACATAGTGCTGCTATCTTGGATAAGTTAAGCGAAAAGGGAAGTTTGCTTGCTTTTGATAAGGACCCAGATGCAATTGCATTTGCGAAGAAGCGATTTGGAAAAGACACAAGATTTCAGTGTCATCATGGAAGTTATAGTGACATGTTTGAGGTGGTAGAGGCATGTGGTCTGTTCCCAGTGGATGGCATTTTATTTGACTTAGGTGTTTCTTCTCCTCAATTAGATGTGGCCGAAAGAGGATTTAGTCACGATAAAGATGGACCGTTGGACATGCGAATGGACAATTCAAAAGGGATGACGGCAGAAGAATGGTTGGATACGGTCAGCGAGGCTGAGCTTTTTGAGGTGCTTAAAAAATATGGTGAAGAAAAATGCTCAGCAATTATTGCAAAAGCAATCATCGAAAACCGCACCAACCAAAAAATTAATTGTACAAGTCAGTTAGTTAAACTTATACAAGATAATTTAAGATATTATCAAAAAAATAAAAATCCTGCAACAAGAACTTTTCAAGCCATTAGAATTGCAGTTAACGATGAACTTAAAGACTTAGAAAAAGTCCTTGAAAGAATCATAGAGTTATTGAACCATAATGGAAGAATTGTTTTCATTAGTTTTCAATCATTAGAGCACAAGATCATCAAGACCTTCATTAAAAAGCATACTGCTGGTAATGAAGATGTAGATATAAATTCAAGCGTTATGACCCAACGTAAGAGCCCGCAACTTAAGCGCATTGGGCGTGGTGGTGTTTCTAGCTTTGAGCGAAAAGACAACCGTCGTTCCCGAAGCGCTTGGATGCGAATAGTGGAGAAAATATAATGATTTTTCAGAATAATAAATCACAAACAATATCATCACCGTTAATGTTATGCATAGTTGCATTCTGCTCATGTATGATTTTTCACAAGTCAATGGATCTAATGTTAATGAATAATTATGTTAATGATGAGTATTCAAAATTATCATATGAAAAAAGATCGCTTAATAATGAGAGAAAATCTTTGGAAGTTTATATTGATAAAATGTATTTATCAAATACAACAACTCGTAATTCTAATCTAGAACTTTCTGATCTAAAAAAAATAGAACTAATAAGTAAACTCAAAGATTGGTCTAATACGTGAAATCAAGTTGCCTTTGGCGCTATTACCTTATTGCAACCATAAATATTGTTATTCTACTTTGTGTTGCAATATCACTGTCTCGTGTTGTATATGATGCGAATGATATTATTAAGCTCAGAACAAGTCAGGTTTATAAAAGAAAAGTTGTTTTGCCCGCTGACAGAGGAGATATACTTGATCGAAATGGTCATTTGCTTGCTGGTACTTCAATCAATTATTTAATATGGGTTGATCCAGTTGAATTTGAGGCATCATCTGAAGATATAAATTTGCTTGTAAGAGTATTAGGTCTAGATGAAGAAGCATTGTTGCTAAAAATTAATCAAATGGATAAACGTTATGTTGTTTTAGCTAAAGGTGTTTCACAATTGATTTATAATGAAGTTAGTGCATTGCATAATAAAACTATTCACATTGATGCAATCGCCAATAGAATTTACCCGTTAGGCGACGCCGCATCAACAGTGTTGGGTTTGGTTAACGATGATTTAATAGGTATTGACGGTATTGAATTGGCATACAATAACAAAATGTCTGGTAAAAATGGATTTAAAGAGATTTTAAAAGATCGTCATGGACATATTGTTAAATATATTAGTGAAGAAAAGCCAGTTTCTGGTCGAAATATCAGTTTAACTTTAGATTCTGTATTACAAGTTCAGGCACATAAAGCATTATCCGATGCGGTTAAGAAGTCTAATGCAAAATCTGCTATGGCTATTATTGTACATGTAGGCACAGGAGAAATTAGAGCCATGGTTAATGCTCCAACTTTTGACCCTAATATTCGAAAGGATTTGTCAGTTGAAAATATTAAGAATAGGGTTGTGACAGATATGTTTGAACCTGGATCAACTATGAAGCCTTTTGCAATGGCACACTTGCTTGATACAAAGGTGTGGTCTGAATCAGAATTAGTTGATGCTACTAAAGGTTATATGCGAATGGATGATGGTAACGTTGTTAAAGATGTTCATGTGAGTAAAGAGCCAATTACTATGCAGCAAGTCATTCAGAAATCAAGCAATGTTGCTGTAGCAAAAATGATGACAAGAAAGCCATCTTTTGACTTTGTAGATATGCTGCCTAAGTATGGTTTTTGTCATAAGACATTGAATGAGCTGCCAGGCGAAATTAATGGTGTTTGTCATAAAAATTATGATAGCCTTTTTGCGCTATCTACGTTATCATTTGGTTATGGTATTGGAGTTAATACACTTCAGTTGGCTCAAGCATTTTCAGTCTTTGCAAATAATGGAGTTTTAAAGCCTGCATTTATTGAATTAAATGCAGTGAATGAGGCGCCAAGTCGGATTATTAATAGTTCTGTTGCAAAGAAAATGGGCGAGATGTTGTTTTCTGTTTCAAAAATTGGTGGAACAGGTCGAAAAGCAAGTCTCAATGGCATCAATGTTGCTGGCAAAACAGGGACTTCATACCTGGTTGGAAAAAATGGTTACGACCATTCTAAGCATTTGTCGTCTTTCGTAGGTTATGCACCTGTCGAAAAACCACAGTTCGTTGTAGCAGTGGTAATGAAAGAGCCAGACTATGCTTACAGATACGGGGGGGTTGCTGCTGCACCTGTATTTGCACAAATGATGTCAGCAGCATTAGGGTACGAGGACAATAGGAGCTAATAACATCAATGTCTGAACATTTTCCATATTATTTAATGCTATCGCAATTAATCCGTTCACTTCTAGATTGTAAGGTAACTATGGATGTGCCTGTCTATGGGTTAACAAGTGATTCACGACAAGTGAAAAATGGCTATGTATTTGTTGCATATCCTGGTGTTAGTCAAGATGGGCGAGATTACATTGAGGATGCAGTAAAAAATGGTGCATCAGCAATTATGATGGAAAGCCCAACGGGCAAAGACGATATTCAACTAAGATATATTGGTGATAGAACATTACCCGTCTTGTATGTCTTAAATCTTCAGAATCTCTATGGTGTATTTGTTTCAAGGTTCTATTTAGATCCATCTAGGAAAGTTTCATTAATTGGTGTAACTGGTACGAATGGCAAGAGTTCTGTCACACAAATTTTTCAATCAGCAATGAATAGAATTCATAAGAAGACTGGTTTTATTGGTACTTTAGGCATGTCAAATTCACTTGATGATGAACAACCATCAACAGAACACCCAAAAGATGCCAATGCGATTTCAAAAAATATTTTTTCTCATACAACACCAGATGCGTCAGATGTTCAAAAGGCCATCGCTCATATGCAAACCAATGGCTATGAAAATATCATCATGGAAGTATCTTCTATAGGTTTAGATCAAAATAGGGTTAATGGTTGTATATTTGATACGGCAATTTTGACAAATATAAGTCGAGATCATCTTGATTACCATGAGTCATTTGAAAAATACTGTGAAGCTAAGGCAAAACTTTTTGCCAAACCTTTTTTGAACAATGTCATTGTAAATATCGATGATCAAAGTGGTAAGGAATTATTTATTCGTTACAGTGCTGAAAAAAATGTTATCGGTTATAGTCTCGATAAAAAGTACCTTGATAATCGAAGTGTTGTTGTTGCACACCAAATTGATAGTAATCTAGATGGCAGCACTTTTATGGTTCACTCACCGTGGGGCATTGGTGAATTGTCAACAAGTCTAATTGGTAAGTTTAATATATACAATATCTTAGCTTGCTTGGCTGCAATGTGTATACATGAGATTCCTTTCCAAGATGCCATTGATTCATTAGCAGACTCACAAGGTGTACCAGGTAGAATGCAAAGATTTAAAGCGTCTGACTTTGCACCAAATGTATTTGTAGATTATGCACATACACCAGATGCTTTAGGTAAAATTCTTTCTTTATTGAAACATCATTGTCAAGGTGAGCTTAAAATTATCTTTGGTTGTGGTGGTGATCGTGACAAAGGTAAGCGTATGTTAATGGGGCAGGTTGCAGATAAGTATGCAGATTTTGTTATGTTAACAGATGATAATCCACGGTTTGAGAACCCTAATGCTATCATTGATGATATTGTTTCAGGGCTTTCAGCAAATACAACTTACGAGATCGAGCATGATCGTTCAATCGCGATTGCTAAGACCATTCAACAGGCTTCGCAAGATGACATTGTTGTGGTTGCAGGAAAAGGTCATGAAAATACTCAAGAAATTGCAGGTGTATTTCATTCTTACAGCGATATTGAACAAGTTAAGAAATTAACGGATAGATTTTTTTTTGAAAAGGCGGTGTAATGAGCTTTTACTGGTTTATCATTGCTCAAACATTAATATTTTTAATTAGCTTTTGCTTTGTTAAATATACCTTACCTATCTTCAAAAAATTGAAATGTAAGCAATTGGTTCGTGAAGACGGTCCAAAGTCGCATTTATATAAGAAAAACACTCCAACAATGGGCGGGCTATATTTTATCCTGTTTATGACGATTTACATCTTAGTAACATATGTTTTAAAGCCTTTTGTCTTTGACGGCACCATGTTAGGACTATACATATTATTTATGATGTTTGGTTTGCTTGGTTTTATTGATGACTTTTGTAAGTTATATATGAGTAAAGGCTTATCAATGACAGTTAAGATGTGCTTGCAGATACTGCTGAGTCTTATATGGTCATATTATTTTATGCCCCATCATACAATTAATGCGCCAGGCCTAATGTCTCTAGAGCTATCATTAACTCAGTCTATTATTTGGGGCAGTTTTGTTATCGTAGCAAGTGCCAATGCCATTAATTTCACTGATGGGTTAGATGGTTTAATGATTCAAACTGTTTTAATGGTTATGTTTGGTTTTATTTTTATATCTTATACGTTAGATCAATCGCCAAGCTTATTTTATATGGGTGTTTTTAGTTGTTTGGTATTGTTAATGGTGTATCCTTTTAATACATATCCTGCAAAAATTTTTATTGGTGATACTGGCTCAATGTCTATTGGTGCTATCGTTGCTGGTCTTGCCTTATTACAAAATATAGAGATTCCATTTATTTTAATGGGTATTGTATTTGTGGTTGAAACACTTAGTGTAGCCATCCAGATTATATCGTTCAAGTTATTTAAAAAACGCGTCTTTAAAATGGCACCAATCCATCATTCCTTTGAATTAAGTGGTTGGCACGAGCAAGAAATCGTGCGACTATTTACCATTATTACATTAATAGGAACTTTTATAGCGCTTTGGTGGATTAAAGGATGACCTATGTAATTTTAGGTAATGGAAAAACAAGTAAGTCCTGTCAGTTATTTTTTAAATCTTATAATAAACCTTTCGAAGTTGTCAGTAATTTAGAAACACATGTAATTAATAAAGAAGCTACTTATATCGCTTCACCAGGTATTCCATACCATCATACACTTATCCAGTCTATTGAAGCGCAGGGCGTTTCTTTATTATCAGACATAGACTTACTATTGAAAGTTTGTAATAAACCCATGGTATGTGTGACAGGTACTAATGGTAAGACAACAGTGGTTAATTTAATTACTTCAGGATTAGAATCTTATGGACTTCGGGTAGGCTTAGCAGGTAACATTGGTGAGCCTGTATTGGCTTTATTGGAAAAATCTTGTGATGTATATGTGATAGAATTATCAAGCTTCCAACTCTACTACACAAAAAACTTAAGTTGCGATGTTGGTATTCTTACCAACTTAACGCTTGATCATCAGGATTGGCATTTAACGTTTGAACATTATTTAAGCTCAAAGCTTAAATTGCTTAAAAATAGTGAAATAACATGCATGGGATCAGATTTAAGTAAGTATTTTCAAGTTGATTATGTAGTGAGTTCTAAATTACCAATTAAGAAACAAAACAATTTATTTGCTGAGTCAGCCATCAAAGGGCTTGGCTACAAACTTAATCAGACAGCAAGAGATGCTATGGCTGAGGTAATGATTCCACATCGACAAGAAAGTTTCTCGCATCAAGGCATTACTTGGGTTAATGATTCAAAAGCCACCAATGTTTCTGCTACATTGGCTATGTTGGAGGCTATAGAAGATAATCATGCAAAAAAATACTTAATTTTGGGTGGAAAACTCAAAGGTCAATGTGATTTTTCCCCTCTGAAAAAAGCAATTGAGGAGAAAGATATTGCTATCATTGGCTATGGTAGCGCGTTAACAGAGCTAGAAGAAAATTTTACATTAGATTTTGGTCATAATGATTTTTTAAATGTAATGGATTGGCTTAAACAAACCGTAAAGCCAGGTGATTGTGTCATTTTGTCTCCAGCTTGTTCAAGTCTGGATCAATTTGAAAACTTTGAAACTAGAGGTGAGTCTTTTAAAGCATATGTTCAAGCTATTTAATCAACAGTTAGGTTCATTCAACGAAGATGCATTTGATGTCGTTTTAATTTCGTCTATCATGCTTCTAATTGCTTTAGGCATGACGATGGTTGCAACGACTTCAATGCCAATTAGTTTGGATCGTTTTGGTTTTGTATATTATTTTACGAGTCGCCATGCAATCAATATTTGTATTGCTCTAACTGCAACCATAGTTGCTTATAATATCCCCATTAACCAATGGCAAAAATATGTTCCTTCCTTGGTTTTACTGGGGATTGGTGCATTGCTCATGGTATTAATTTTTGGGCATGAGATTAACGGTAGTAAACGTTGGTTATCAATTGGTATTATGAACTTGCAAGTATCTGAATTTATAAAAATAATTTTCATTATGTATATAGCTGATTTTTTTGAACGAAAGCGCCCATGGCAAGATGGATTGATGGGGTATTTACCTTTAATGACTATTTTTTCAATCTATGTTGTATTACTAATATTAGAACCTGACTTCGGTTCATGTTTCTTATTGGGTGTCATTATGATGTTTATGCTGTTAGCATCACCTTTAAAACTTCGTTATTTAATTGGTTTAGCTTTTTTTGGCACAATGTTAATTGCATTATTAATTTGGATGGAACCTTATCGCATGGAACGATTGCTGAGTTTTACTGACCCATGGAAAGATCGGTTCGGTTCAGGGTATCAACTTGTTCAATCACAAATGGCTATGGCAAGAGGAGGCTGGTTTGGTGTCGGTTTAGGGCATAGCATGCAAAAACTTTTCTATTTACCTGAATCACATACAGATTTTATTTTTGCAGTTTTGGTTGAAGAACTTGGTGGTATTACTGCATTATTAATGCTTTTTTTATATACATTGATCATTGTTCGTTTAATTATGCTAGCAAAAAATATGTATGCTCATAATTACTTTTTTGCATGTTATATCATGTTAGGATGGTCACAATGGATCTTTTTGCAAGTAGTGATTAACACTGGTGGTACGATTGGGATATTGCCGATTAAGGGGTTAACATTACCATTCATCAGTTATGGTGGAAGTAGTTTGGTTGCACATGGCATTGTACTCGGTATAGTTTTATCTGCGCTGTCTACTCATTCAGAGCATCGTTATTCATGAGTAGGGTATGGATCAGTGCTGGCGGGACAGGTGGACATATTTATCCAGCCATCGCTATTTATGATGCTTTAAAAAAAGAAGGTTTTCAGGTTACTTATATTGGTGGTGATCAAGAAAGCATGGAAAAAAGCATTTGCCATGAAAAAAATATTAATTTTCATGCTACAAACAACCTAAAGTGGTTGGGTTGGCTAAAATCATGGTTATGGCTATGTCATTTGATGTGTTCAATCATTGATCTTGTAAAGCTTAGCCGACACGAAAAACCAGACTTTATTTTAATCATGGGTGGCTATCCTTGCGTATCATCAGGTTTGGTGGCGATTTTAACAGGTACGCCATTATATCTTCATGAACAAAACTCCGTTATGGGTTTGACCAATCGATTTATGTATCGTTTTGTTAAAAAAGGGTTTTGTGCTTATAAAAATCTATTAGATGCTTATCCTAAGCTAATTTACGTTGGTAACCCATCGTCGATTACACCTGTAACGAAGCCAAGAGTATTGGGTGATCAAAAATTAAAAATTCTTTCATTTGGGGGCAGTGGCGGTGCAAGACAATTGAATCAGCTGATGCAAACCTTGATTGAGACGCATGCACTGAAAGATTTTGAGATTTGGCACATCATTGGTGACTATGATGATCATATGCTTAAGCTCAATGGTGAAGGGATCAAAATAGAACGTTACAATGATAACATCCAAGAAGCTTATCAATGGGCTGATTTAGCCATTACGCGTTCAGGTGCAATGACTTTAACTGAGTTAACCTTAGCTGGACTGCCAGCATTGTTATTGCCATTTCCTTTTGCAACGCATGACCATCAAAAAAAGAATGCAGCATACTATGTTTCTAAAGGCGCTGCATGGATGTGTGAAGACTCATCTGACGGCATCGTTAAGCAAGTTAAATCTATCCAGAAAAGCCCCAAAAAATATAATGAAATGGCTTTGTCTATGTATGATATGATACCTGAAATTTCATCCGATAAAAAAATTGTGAGTATACTTTTAAAGACTAAAGCGGTTTGAAATCATAGTAATCTGGTGACCAAGCAAGGTCTTCAATGACTTTATCCACGTCTTCTTTTTTTACTTCTGATACGTTATCTTCGATTGCAGCAAGCATCACTGCTTTAGCAATGGCTAAACTAAAATCATGGTAATTACCATCTAAAGGAGGGAGTAGACGATTGTCATTTTTCTTTTTGATGCTTGCCCAAGTTCTGCTTAAGCTAGATGAAGCTTCTAATAGCATGTTTTTTGTGACTAATTTTGCCTTAGAACCGATAATTCCCATACCTAAACCAGGAAAAATATAAGCATTGTTACATTGTGCAATAGGGTATGATTTGCCATTATAGGTGACTGGTTGAAAAGGACTACCCGTTGCAATCATTGCTTTACCTTCTGTCCAGTTAAAAATATCAATAGGGGTAGCTTCACAGCATGCGGTAGGATTTGATAAAGGCATGATAATGGGGTGTTTACAAGTCGCCGCCATGGTTTTAATGCAAGTTTCAGTAAAAGCACCATGAACGCCAGAACAACCAATTAAAACAGTTGGTTTAACGTGTTCTATAGTGGTTTGTAATGAATGATCGGCCCAGCCGACAATCTCTTCATTATCCCTTAAATATTTTGTTTGGTCGCCAAATACTTCCGTCATTCCTTCGTGTAGCAAACCTCTACGACCTACAAGCCAAATGGATTCAACAGCTTTTTTACGGTCGACTCCTTTTTTGATCAATGCTTCAACTAGTGCATCGGCAACACCAATGCCAGCAGTACCTGGGCCTAAAATAACAAAACGATGTGATTCAAAATCAGTACCAATTTGAATGCTGGCAGATTTAACGGTAGCCAATGAAATAAGGCCTGTGCCTTGAACATCATCATTAAAGACACACAAATCTGATTGATAACGATCGAGAATGCGTCGTGCATTTTTTCTACCAAAGTCTTCAAAATGAACAAAAGTAGTGGGATTCTTTTTAAGAATAGTTTTTACAACATCGTCAATGAATTGATCGTAAGGTTTTCCTGTGATGCGTTTGTGTCTAGCGCCGATGTAATTTGGATGATCAAGCAAATCTTCATTATTTGTACCTACATCAACAACAATAGGTAATACGTGTGCAGGATTAATACGACTACAGGCTACATAAACCATCATTTTACCGATTGCGATATCCATACCGCCGACACCCCAGTCACCAATACCCAAGACACCCTCGCCATCGGTAATGATGACCATTTTTATATGGTCCGTTAAGTGATTTTGAATGATGATATCAAGGTCATCTTTTTGCTCGTAAGAAAGATATAAACCGCGATTGCTACGATACTGTTGTGAAAAGTTTTTAACTGCATCACCAATGGTTGGTGTGTAGATGATCGGTAGCATGGTTTCAATGTAACGCTGGATTACTTGATAAAAAAGAGTATGATTGCGTTCATGTAATTCATTTAAATATATGTTTCTGCTTAAGTTATCACTGATATTTAAATATTGCTGATAGCATCGTTCAACTTGCTCATCGATCGATTCAACGTAACTGGGTAATAAGCCATCTAGTTTTAAATATTTACGTTCATCGTATGTGAAAGCCGTGTCTTTATTGAGTTGTGGGTGAGAAAGTAAATCATAACCTTCGAGGTCAGTTTGGACAGTTTTTTTATCATGATTAATTTTAATGACTTTCATACTATAAGTGTAGTCCAAATTTAGAGGAGCGACAATGTAAATGACTATAAAAAATCAAACTTTCTCAATCAAAAACGAAATACTCAGATCATCGATACTATATTCATGAGGTTGTGATGCTTCAGCTTTATGCCAATCAATACACAAAGTTTCCTTGGCAATATAATCACAATGTTCTTGGCAGACATCTTGTAATTGATCATTGCTGTAAAAGGTGAGTTTAATTCGATCAGACACTTCTAAACCAATTTCCTTTCTAGTCTTTTGAATATTGCTTATGATTTCTCTGGCATGGCCTTCAGAAATTAAATCATCTGTTAAATGAGTATCTAGCGCTATGGCAACATGATCATTAGCTAAAATTACATCTTCATTGTTTAATGGTTGACGTGTAATGAAAATTTCATCTTTACTAATGGTATGACCTTCTATTTCAATGCTACTTGTTTGATCAAGTTCAAGTACTTGTGAGGAAGATAATGTTCGAATGGCTTGGTTTACGATTTTGAAATCTTTGCCTAAGCGTTTTCCTAAAAGTGGTGCATTTGGTTTAGCACCCAATTGGATATAACCTGAGACATTAGCGTCAATATGGATGTTTTTGATATTAAGTTCTTGTTGAATGATGTCACAATGACGTTTCAATGTATCTAGTATTTTAGGATCTTCATGAACGATTGTCATAGCACTTAATGGCGTTTTGACTTTAATCTGATTGTCATTTCTACCTTGTCTACCAAGCGTGATGGTTTGGTCCATCAATAAAATAGCTTCTTCTAATAATGGGTCCATCAAGGTGTCATTTGCTTTAGGGTAGGCACATAAATGAACAGATGTCTCTAGCGAGGCATTTGGGAAAAGCCTTTTTAAAGATTGATAGATATGCTCTGCTATAAAAGGTGTAAACGGTGCCATTAACAAGCTAATGTCATGAATGCACTGATATAAAG
>JAURNZ010000021.1 GCA_030829925.1 Gammaproteobacteria bacterium
ATGGTATTAGCCGAGCAAATGCTTAGTCAACAATTGACTGAGCATTGGTTTCTTTAGCGAAATATCCAAACAATAAACTTAAAACAAAGCCAACAGGCAACAACCAAAATGCAAATTGGTAATCGCTGGCAGTGTAGTGAACCAGTTCTGAGGCATGTAATTTGCCTACCGCGTGGTAATTCATCAACATACCAAAAATATCCTGGCAAATCGCACCACTACCCATGATCATGAAACTTGCCAATGCCTCACACACACCTGTATGCTCAGGGGCATTACTTTCTGCAATCACTGGGTAAGTTAATACTTGTGTACTTGTTGTAAAACCTAATAAAAAGAACAAACCACTTAACACGGTAAAACTTAACGAATCTGATAAAATCACAATCATAATTAATAATAAAGAAGCCCAAGCACCTACCAACATTGGCATACGTCTTTTTTTGAGTGAGTCAGAAAATGCACCCACCAAAGGTGAACCAATCATTGTGCCAAAAAATATAAAAGATGTGATGCGTGTCGCATGAAGATGCTCTATCCCATGGACAGATTCTAAATAACCCGCACCCCAAATAGCACCAATCACAAGAATAATTAAGTTCATTGCACTTGTATAGCCCCCACAAAACCAGTTTTGGGTATTTCTTACAGCAACACAGGCACTCTCCTTTAAACCTGCTATAGTTGTTTTGCCTGCAGGGTTTACAACTTTCTCTTCAGCTGAATCGGCCAACATAAAAAACATCACAATCCAAAAAAGAAATCCTAATAAGGCATAAGCCCTGACAGCCACATGCCATCCATATTGTGCAATCATGACAGCCATTGGCTCTTGTGCCAATGCACCACCCAACATACCCATGGTCACAATTAAACCAGAGGCAATCGCCATTTTACTCGCTGGGAACCACCTTGATGCCATCACAATACAACCTAAGAAGCAAAAAGCACCTGCTGTTCCTGCGACAAAACGTGAAGCTGCAGCTAACCAGTACGTTTCTGCATAAGAAAAAACACCCGTAAACAACACACTGACTAGCATCCCTAGCAAGATGATGCGACGCGCAGAAAACCTATCCAAAATAAGCCCTGCAACCGGTAACAATAAGACATTGGCATAAATACTCATAGCAGATAAATTACCAAGCTGTAACGCGTCAATATGAAAACTATCTAACATCGCTGGTCCAAGCGCGTTAAACATATTTACCTGTGCGAACTGATACATGAAAAACAATGCTGCGACCAGTGTTACCACCCATGGCCTCAAAGCAGCATAACCTTTTAGTTCAGAAAATTGTTTTTCATTTACGACATGAGTAGACATAGATAGTTTTCCTTTGGTTAAAAAATAAACGTGCTAAATTTAGAGAAATTTTATTAATGTTTAAAAAATGATTTAGCATAACTTGAACTTCTTTTACATTATGTTAATCTCAGAATACGATGTCCAGAAATATTTTATTTAATTAGTATGAATAACAGCCCTAAAAAAATTGTTTTTGCTAGCCATAACAGAGGCAAATATAAAGAAATGTCAGAAATATTTAAGCCACATAATATAGAGCTAATATTTTTAGGCGATCACAGCAGTACAGACATTGAAGAAACAGGCTTAAGCTTTCATGAGAATGCACTGATCAAAGCACGTAAAGCGAGTGAGCTAACAAGCCTGCCTGCCTTAGGTGATGACTCTGGGCTGTGTGTCAGTGCTTTACATAATCAACCAGGCATATATTCTGCTAGATATAATGGTGTTGAGTCTAGCTTTCAGAGCAAAATGATTAAACTGCTGGAGGAATTAAAGGACGAAAAAAATCGCAAAGCTTTTTTTGTCTGTGTTCTAGCGTATGTAGAAAATGCTACAGACCCAATTCCTAAATTCTTTGAAGGCTTTTGGCATGGCTTCATTGCTGATGAAATGAAAGGCACTCATGGCTTTGGTTACGACCCCATTTTCTTTGACCCCAACCAAAATATGTGTGTTGGTGAAATGGATTCTTCTTTGAAACTACAATTAAGCCACCGTGCAAAAGCGACCAATCTCTTCATCCAACAATGGCAACTCAACACATGAAATTTTATTTAGCACTTCACATTATATTTGTTATTACTTGGTTCGCAGGTACTTTTTATTTACCTAGATTGTTCGTTTATCATGCAATGAGTGAAGATCAAATAAGCAGGGATCGATTCACACTTATGGAGAAAAAGCTTTTTTGGTTTACCACAATTAGCGTTGTATTGGCTAGTTTAATGGGCTTTATGCTTACAAGTTTTAATTCGAGCTATTATTTTAAATCTGGTTGGTTTCACATCAAGCTTACGCTGGTTTTTTTATTGTGGGGCTATCATGTTTACTGTTATCGATTGATCAAACAATTTGAAGAAAATACGTGTAAACACTCCCATGTGTGGTTTAGAGTATTTAATGAAATACCAGTTTTGCCTTTGTTTATAATTGTTTTTTTGGTTGTGTATCAACCTATCATTTAAATAAAACAGAAACACTTTTTATTCTAGCATCCGTTATGGCCGATCGAATCATGCTAGGGTCTGAGCAACTTGAAACCACAGCTTGTTCGTCAACACTTAAAAACAGCTCTATCGCCTTATGATACCAGTCCACCTCTTTTTGAGAAGCTAAAAATAACAGTGCTTCAAACCATTGCGGCAAAAGAAAAGAGCGTCTTTTTACATCTAGTTGCTCTAAGAATGTGACAAGTGCTTCTTTTGAGGTCATGGCTTTTTTAAAGTTAAGATTCGTTAAGGCAATCATTTTTGCAATGTTTTGATATTTCTTTGGAACCTTCCATTTCAAAACAAAATCATTAATGAAAGCTTGGTCTTTCTTAATAAATAAAATTGCAAAACGTAACTCAGGGTCTTTAGAAACATTAGAAAAACTAGCTATTTTTGAGTGTTGAACTTCTAGCGCAGGCCATAAAACATCGTTTGCACCACAAGCATCCAGCACCTCAAAAAATCTCTCAGGCACTGGCTCTGTGAGCGCGCGCTTGAGTTCTTTCCATACTCTCTCAGGCGTAAGCTCATTTAACATCCCTGAACTAACCATGTTTTTTAATAAATCTGCTGTTTCAGGTGCAACTTTAAAACTTGGCAATCTAGCAGCAAATCTTGCGATTCTCAAAATTCTAAGCGGGTCTTCAATAAATGCACTAGATACATGCCTTAATATTTTATTTTCTATATCTTTTTGTCCATGATAAGGGTCTATCATTGTGCCATCTTCTGCCTTTGCAATCGCATTAATGGTCAAGTCCCTTCGCTTTAAATCTTCTTCCAAAGTTACTGTCGGCTCACTAAAACACTCAAACCCTCGGTGACCGTGATCAACTTTCCTTTCAATTCTTGCTAGTGCATATTCTTCTTTAGTTACTGGGTGTAAAAAAACAGGGAAATCTTTTCCAACCTGCTGATAGCCAGCATTAAGCAAATCTTCTGGCATAGCACCTGTTACAACCCAATCAATTTCTTTAGGCTCTATTCCCAAAAGCTCGTCTCGAACAGCTCCGCCTACTTTATAAATTTTCATCTATAGTTCTCTTTACTTCCTAATGATAACACGTCAGTAGTTTAATCCTAGTTTTTTATGATAGTATAAACGGATGTCAAAAACCAAAACCCTTAACACTTGGTCTTTGGTTATGATTAATATCATAGCCATCGATAACTTAAGAACCTTGTCATTCAGTGCCAAATTTGGAAGCGATCTTCTGATGTTTTATTTGATTGCAGGGATCACTTTCTTTTTACCCTCAGCATTAATTACAGCTGAATTAGCAAGTCGATACCCAATTAAAGGCGGTATATTCATTTGGATTGAAAAAGCTTTTGGCAAAACAACTGCTTTTTTTATTACAGTGATACAATGGATTTATAATGTGGTTTGGTTTCCGACCATTATGATTTTCATATGGTCAGTCTTTACCTACATTATGCCTATACCCTTTTTTAAATCGCCATTGGGCACATTTCTTGGCGTGCTTTCATTATTTTGGGCCTGCACTTATGCCAATATATTTGGCATGAGTATTTCCAGTCGCGTATCATCCTTAGGCGCAATTGTGGGTACATTAATCCCAATGGCTTTACTGACAACAGGGGGCATTTTAAGTTTATATTTCCACGGGGGCTATGAAACACTTTTAAGTAACCAACCCGACCATGGTGATGTATACCCGTATTTTGTTGAGTTAGTTTTTGGACTTATTGGTATTGAAATGTCTGCAATGCATGCAGATGAAGTCAAACAGCCTGAACGTGCTTTTCCCAGAGCAATTATGATCTCGAGCATCATCATATTTACTTCGTTAATGATATCATCTCTATCTGTCTCTATATTGATTCCTTCACAAAACCTAAACGTTATCACTGGTACATTACAAGCTGTTAATTTCATTGGTGAAAGTAATCACATGCCTTGGTTAACAAGCATCTTTGGAATGCTTATTATGCTTGGATCACTCGCAACTGTGGCTGCATGGATCATTGGCCCTGTCAAAGGCTTGTGGGCTGCAGCAAATCGTGGCTTATTACCAAGTATATTTGGTGAAACAAATAAAAAAGGAGTTCCTA
>JAURNZ010000022.1 GCA_030829925.1 Gammaproteobacteria bacterium
AATGGGGCTTTCAAAAGCACTGGCTGAAAAGGTTATGGCAGCATGTGCTCGACAACAGCAATCGGGAGAGACAATTTTTTGTGCAACGAGATATGGCAACATCATGGGATCAAGGGGCTCGGTTATTCCGTTGTTTTTATCACAAATCAAGCAATCATCGCCCATTACAATAACTGATCCTGATATGACAAGATTTTTGATGTACCTTGACGAATCAGTTGATTTGGTTATGCATGCCTTTAAGTTTGCAGAGCAAGGAGACATTTTTGTTCAGAAAGCACCTGCGTGTACTATTTTAGATTTAGCAGAAAGTTTAATGCAGTTGTTGGATGTTGAAACTAAGCCAGTAATTATCGGGACACGTCATGGAGAAAAAGTTTTTGAGTCACTTGTTTCGAGAGAAGAGATGGCGAAAGCAATAGACCTTGATCGATATTATCGAATTCCATATGATAATAGAGATCTAAATTATTCAAAGTTTTTCAATCAAGGTGAAACATATATAAAACAACTAGAAGATTATACTTCTCATAATACAAAGCGTTTGAGTATTAATGAGATTAAAGATACGTTGTTGAAGTTGGAAATCGTCAAGGATGCCTTACGAGATCAGGCAATCATTTCATAGGTGTAAATATGATTAAGGTTATGACTATTGTTGGCACAAGGCCAGAATTAATAAAAATGAGTCGAGTGATTGCTGAGTTTGAAAAGCACACAAATCACGTTTTAGTTCATACGGGCCAAAATTATGATTATGAACTCAATCAAATTTTTTTTGAGGATCTAAGTATCCCAAAACCAAATTATTTTCTAGATGCTTCAGGTCCGACACCAGCAGCGACGATTGGTAGAGTGATTGAAAAAATAGACGAAGTGTTCTTGAAAGAAAAGCCAGACGCAGTGCTTTTATATGGTGATACAAATTCTTGTTTGGCGGTGATTACTGCCAAACGACGTAAGATACCGGTGTTTCATATGGAAGCAGGTAATCGTTGTTTCGATCAAAGAGTTCCAGAAGAGTTAAATAGAAAAGTTGTCGATCATTTGAGTGATATTAATTTTGTGCTAACCGAACATGCTAGAAGGTACTTGATAGCAGAAGGTATCTCGCAGGAAACAATTATAAAAACTGGCTCTCATATGAAAGAGGTTTTAGAGTATCACTCAAAAAAAATAAATGCATCCGATATTCTTAAGAAATTAAATCTTAAAAGGGATGGTTATTTTTTGATTAGTATTCATCGTGAAGAAAACGTCGATCATGAAGAAAATTTACTTAATATCATTGATACACTAAATACATTGGCAGTCACTTATAATGTTCCAGTTATTGTTTCCACTCACCCTAGGACGCAAAAAAAGTTGTCAGAGTTGAAAAATTATCATTTAGATGAAAGAGTAAGCTTTATGAAGCCATTTTCTTTTTCAGATTATGTGAAGTTACAAATGGAAGCTTTATGTGTACTATCTGACAGTGGCACTATCACAGAAGAAGCATCTATTCTTCATTTACCGGCAATTACGATTAGGAATGCTCATGAGCGCCCTGAAGGTATGGATGTGGGTACATTGATTATGAGCGGTTTAAAAAGAGATAAAGTACTTAATGCCGTTCGAGTTATTCTTTCTGATCATGATAGAAACAATCGTGTTGTTCCTCCTATACAGGATTATGATGTTGATTTAGTTTCAAAGAAATTAGTTCGTATCGTGCATAGTTATGTGGACTATGTTAAAAAAACTGTCTGGAGTGTACCAGTTTAGTTGCAAACTATAAGGCATGAATGTACAAGTATTATTTTATCAATATATATAGTTCTTCAATGATAGTTGCGAATATCATTGAAAAAAAATGTCTTTTGTAATAGTTTAAATCTATGATACGTTTCATCGATATAGTTTTGTCTTTTCTTGGTCTTGTTGTATTGTTGCCGCTTTTGGTATTGATATTTATCTTAGGATTATTTGATACAGGCAAGCCCTTGTTATTTCAACCTCGTGTTGGGAAATATAAAAAAATCTTTACCCTAGTCAAATTTAGAACAATGAAAATGTCTACAAAGTCTTTGCCATCACATTTAGTTGGCAGGGAAAATGTTACAAAATTTGGTCGGTTGCTTCGAAAGTTTAAACTAGATGAGTTGCCTCAGTTATGGAATGTGATCAAAGGTGATATGAGTATTGTTGGGCCAAGACCCATCATCGCACAAGAAGTTAAAGTGATTGAAAATCGTTTTAAACATGGCGTTTCAAATGTATGCCCTGGTATTACTGGCTTGGCGCAAATCAAACGAATAGGGACAGAATCACCTGATTATCAATTAGAACTAGAGCTAAAAATGTTGGAGAATTTCAATATAAAGCGTTATTTTTATTTTATAATTAAGACGATCCTTGGAAAAGGTCGAGGCGATTGTATTAAATCAAGCAACCAAAAAAATATTTAATAATTTCTGGTCTATAATTAAATCATGACGAATGCACATGATTTAAAAACACTTATTGACTTATTTAAGCGCGTTTATCTAGTTCGAACAGCTGAGGAAAAACTAGGTAATGCAAAACCTTCTGATGGTTTGTATGGCCCCATTCACTTAATGATCGGTCAAGAGTTAATTATGTCAGTTTTGTCTACATTTTTTTCTCATGAAACATACGGTGATATCATTTATGGCTCACATCGTTCACATGCTTGTTTTTTAACGTTGTCACAAAACCCATATAAACTTTTTGCTGAAATTATGGGCAAAAAAACCGGGTGCAGCCAAGGGATGGGCGGTTCTATGCAACTATCTTGCCTTGAAAAAGGGTTTCTTGGGTCATCTTCTATCATCAGTAGTATTGTCCCAATGGCCGTTGGCTCGGCCTTGAAGCTAAAGTCGAGTCAGGGTGTCGCCATAGGCTTTTTTGGGGATGGTGCCTGTGAGGAAGGCATTGTCAGTGAATCATTAAATTTAGCCGCTACTTGGCAGGTGCCCGCAATGTTTCTTTGTATCAATAATCAAATGGCATCACACCTTAAAATTCATGAGCGTCAAACAAATGCGAATATGACACGTTTTGCAATCCCACATGAGGTCAAAAGTTTTATGGCCATTGGTTCAGATCCGTTTGATTTAATGAGTACATTTGATTTGGCAATTAAATATATGCGTGAAACAAGACTGCCTACTTTCGTAGAAGTTCGCGCGTTAAAGATGAGTGAGCATGTTGGTCAAAGCATCAATGAAAACTATGGTCATTATAATAGAGGTAAATTTAAGGCTGCATTTAACATCGATCCATGTGAAATCTTAGAGCAATCATTAAAGAGACAGTTTGGGTGTTCAAAACAAGAGATTGATGGCATCAAAAAAGAGATTGAAAATGTGGTAAATGATGCATGGGAGAAAGCTAAAAAAGACCCTAGTCCTGATGTTTCATATATGCATAAATTTTTAGGAGCAGCTGATCAATGAATATCGTAGAAGCATTTCAGTTAGCCATTGATCAAGAAATGGCTGATCAGCCTGATTTGAAAATATTTGGTCAAGGGGTGTGGCATCCTTTTTATCATGGCCATACATTAGATAACCTACCTGAAAAATTTGGTAAAGACCGCGTTAGGGATTGTCCAATATCAGAAAGTTCTGTAACAGGGATGGCAGCGGGTTATGCGTTGGCAGGCGGTAGGTCTTTTGTCGTGCATCCAAAAATAGACTTTGCAGTGTATGCAATGGATGCTTTAACAAACACTTTGCCAAAATGGCGATATTTTTTAGGGCAAGATAGACCATTCCCAATCACTGTTTGTTTTTTCATCAATCGAAAAAAAGGCATCGGTCCACAGCAAAGTCAGTCATTACAGTCATGGTTTGCCCATATGCCTGGATTGAAAATATATTACCCAAGTGACACTGTCTCGACCTACAACACACTTAGATGGTCACTCAATGCGAATGACCCTGTGATTTTATTCTTAGATGCTGAGTTATTGAATGCATATGATTCAAACATAACTAAAAATGCGCTTTTCACCAAAGGCATAATCAAGCCTGAGCTTGCCATCATAACAGGTGATGCTAAATTAACCATTGTGACCTATGGCATTATGCATGCAAGATCAAAAGCATTATTAACCAAACATGGCTTATTGGATAAAGTAGATTTAATTGATTTACAAGTCCTTCATTCAACTGATCATGCCAAAATCATTCAGTCCGTTAAAAAAACGGAAAAGTTACTCGTGATAGAAGATGCATGGTCTTTTTGTAGCATTGGTGATGGGGTGATCACAAATGTAGTAAAAGCATTACCAGGTAAAGCATTAGTCATTGATGATTTACATTTGCCTTTTACTTTTGCACCAACGGCGAAATGTCTTGAAGATGCCTTCTACATAACGGATGAGCAAATGCTTGATAAAGTTAAATCATTGCTTTAAATATATAAATCAATTTGTAACAAAAACCAGATTATCGTATAGTAGTGATCAATATATCAGGTGTTTTTAAGTGAAAAAAATCTATCCAATGATACTCTGTGGGGGTACAGGAACGCGTTTGTGGCCCGTCTCTAGACAGAGTTACCCAAAACAATTTGTACCATTGCAAGGTGAGTACTCTTTATTTCAAAACACGTTAAAGCGTGTAGAATCTGATGCATTTGCAGCACCAATCATCGTTACAGCCGATGATTATCGTTTCATTGTTCGTGAGCAAATGGATCAAGTGCATGTGAAACCATTATCTAAATTAATTGAGCCATCGCCTAAAAATACTGCACCTGCAATTTTAGCTGCAGCACTACATTTGTATGAAAAAGATACACAAGCAATCATGTTGGTATTATCTTCTGATCATTGGGTGGCAGATGATGAGGCTTTTAGATATACGACAAGTGAAGCTTTCGATGCAGCAAATTCTGGAAAAATAATCACTTTTGGGGTCAAGCCAACTCATCCTGAGACAGGTTATGGTTATTTGTCTTTATCCACGCAAGAAGGATCTGCCCCGTATCCGCTTAGTGCGTTTGTAGAAAAGCCTGATTTAGCTCAGGCCCAAGCATTGGTCGAGGATGGGATGCATCTATGGAATGCGGGTATTTTTATGTTTCGCGTGGATACAATCATTGAGGCATTTAAAATATATCAACCAACCATGTATGCGCAAGTGCTATCCGCCTATGAACATGCATCTAAAGACATCGATTTTATCAGATTGGATGCTCAATCATGGGCGCAAGTGACTGCTGACTCTGTGGATTATGCCATCATGGAAAAAGCAACAAATTTGGCTGTAATGCCATTCATTTCTCATTGGTCTGATTTAGGCAGCTGGAAAGCTTTATATGATATTAAGTCAAAAGATGTCAAAGGTAATGTGATTCATCCACAAGCGATTGGGATTGATTGTGAAAATACTTTATTAGAACAAACAGACGAAGGTCAAGCTTTAGTTGGGATTGGGTTGAAAGACTTATCTGTGGTTGCAACCAAAGATGCCATTTTGGTTGCGCATAAAGATCATAGCCAAACTGTAAAAAAAGCCGTTGAAACATTGACGAACCAATCTCGTTATCAAGCAACACAGTTTCTTAAAGTGCATCGTCCTTGGGGTTGGTATCAAACCTTAGCGTTTGGAGATCAATATCAGGTCAAAGAGATTTTCGTCAACCCTGGTGAAAAACTATCCCTGCAAAGCCATCGTTACAGAGCAGAGCATTGGGTTGTGGTTCAAGGTGAAGCGACGGTCTTAGTTGGGGATCAAGAAAGTGTTTTAAAACCCAATGAGTCTACTTACATTCCAATAGGAGTAAAACATCGTCTAACAAACCACACACATACGCCTGTAATGATCATTGAGACGCAGACAGGCACTTATTTAGGTGAAGATGATATCATCCGATATGAGGATGTTTATAATCGCATAGATAATTCTGAAACTCTTGAAATATAGAACAATCTTATTTGTTTAAAGTTGGGTCATTATTATCTTTATTTGGTGTGTTATCCTCACTTAGTGGTTCAGTTGAAGGTGTTCCAGGTCTTGTCTTAGGTTTTTGTTGCTTAATGTTATTTAGATTTTGTGACGTCAGAGACGATGATAGACCTTTCTCAAGGTCAGGTTCGGTATTTTTTACAGATGCTGAAGTTCCATCTCTGTTTTTTAGTGCTTCTCTAAAATCTTTTATGCCAAAGCCTAAACCAGTTATTGCGCAGATAGCTGTTGAACCAGTAATAAGAATTGAGCCTGCATCGGTCAAGCCTCCAACCGTTAAACCAATACTCGTTATTGCAGATGCGCCATATGTCATACTTAATGCTATATATTTATTCATATCTTTTTCTTTTAATTATAGGCTGTATTAAAGTTTTTTGCTGGAAACACTTATTGTTTTAAGTTAACATCTTCAACAAGAGACAAAGGTTTTTTATGAAAGCAATTATCCCGGTGGCCGGGCTTGGAACAAGATTGTTGCCTGCTACCAAGGCTATCCCAAAAGAAATGTTACCCATTGTGGACAAACCACTGATACAATACATTGTTCATGAGCTTGCTCAAGCAGGTATTAAAGAGATTGTACTGGTAACGCATGCCAGTAAAAACGCCATTGAAAACCACTTTGACACTCAGTTTGAATTAGAAGCGACTTTGGAAAAACGTACCAAGCGTTTATTGCTGGATGATATAAAAAAAATCACCCCCCCAGATGTTAAAATTATGCACATTCGACAAGGGCGAGCACTGGGCTTAGGGCATGCAATTTGTATGGCGCATCCCATTGTAGGTGATGAGGATTTTGTGGTTGTTCTTCCAGATATGCTCATTGATGAGGCGTCTGTTGCATCTGGTGATGCAAATTTAAAAGCCATGATTAAATTATTTGAAAATACAGGCCACTCTCAGGTTATGGTGGATGCTGTGCCACAACATCAAGTCAGTAGTTTTGGGGTTGTTGCCCTTGAAAATAAAGCCAATGTCATTGAGCCTGGCATGCATGCGAAAATTACTCGATTGATTGAGAAGCCATCTCTTGATGTTGCACCAAGTAGGTTGGCGATTATGGGTAGATATGTCTTAAGTAAAGCGCTATGGCCGTATCTTGCTGAACAAAAGCCAGGTGCACAAGGTGAAATCCAGTTTACTGATGCACTTGAAGCCTATTTGAAAAACCAAGGCAATATTGATGCATATGCTTTGAGTGGTTATATGTATGACTGCGGTAATAAGCTAGGCTTGGCTCAAGCAAACTTTGCATATGCCATGCGTCACCCTGAAATAGGGGATGCTTTGAAAGACTTTATGCGAAATCAAATGTTACATGCACAAACAGCTTAACATAACCTATGTGGAATAATTTTATTTGGTCTTTAGTGATGCCGAGTAGTTGGCTACTATTTGCAATTATTTATGTTTTCTACTGTATTCAAAAAAGTAAAATTAAACAGGCCAAAGTTGTTTTAATTATTTGGATTTCCTTGGTTATGTTAATTTCTTTTGTGCCAATTGGGGATTGGTTGTTGGCACCTTTAGAAAACACATATCCGCTTAAACCTAATATTAAAAATCCAAAAGCAATTGTTTTATTGGGTGGCAGTGAAGATGTCATTCAATCGCAAGCTACAGGTTTATTGCATCTAAATTGGCATGGCACAAGATATATTACTACAATCAATTTGGCCAAAACTTACCCTAACGCAAAAATCATTGTTTCAGGTGGGGTGGGTCACATTAGGCATAAGTCATTAACTGAAGCATCGATTGCTAAAGATATCTTATTATCAGCTGGCATAGATGAAAAACGTATTATATTAGAAGATCAATCTCATACAACCATAGAGAATGCCTTATATACAAAACGTTTGTTGGACTCATTGAGTGAACAATCTCATGGATCAGTAATTCTGGTCACCTCAGCTTCACATATGCCTAGAGCAGTTGGTTTATTTTGTAGTGCAGGTGTTACCAATATAGTCCCATATCCAACAAGTTTTATCGCGAAAGAGACTATAAAACGCCTGACTATAAATTTGCCAGTCCATTTATATGAACTTAATTTTGGGGCACACGAATGGGTGGGGTTATTAATTAACTGGTTTAAAAGCCGAACAGAACATTTAATAACGCAAGGTTGTTAAATTTATATTTTTAAATGGCTTCTATTTTATCTTCTGAGGTAGTGATTTCTGTTTGGGTGCCTAAGATGTTAATCAATATTTTAATACGTTCATTTGTATCCATACCAATGATTTTCCCAACCTGTCCCTCAAAACCGCCTTGGTTGATTCGAATGCTTGTGCCAGGTCGTAATTTATTAGGAAGTTGGATCTCAATGAATCCGTCCTCATTTTCTAATGCTTTAAGGCTATCTATAAATGAGCTAGGCAATGTTTGAGGTTTAAGTTTAGAAGACAGCAAAAGATTTTGTACGCCGCGTGTAGAGGAAATTGGTCTCCACATTTGATTGTCTTTAATTTCAACAAAAAGATACCTTGGGAAGAGTGTTTTAGTTACAGGGCTAGCGTTTAGTTTAAGTTTTTTTTGGTAACATGGTAAGTATACTGTAAACCCTTGTTGTTCAAGATGTGTTTTGGCAAAAAACTCTTTCTGCGCATGTGTGTAGACAACGGCCCACATACATATTCCCCTTTTGTTATTAGCTTAGTTATAAGCTAACATAAAAAGCATTCTTGTCAATTTATTTTACCTGATAAATATCTTTTTCTTTGGGAAGTATAAGTTAAAGGGTATGTGTTTTTTTGTCGTATATAATACTATTAATTCGTTTAATACCATTGAGATGCTAAAACCAAGCGCAATGCCTTGGATACCAAACTTTGTGAATAATAGAATAGAGAGCAATAATTGCATGAAGAAACCAATGAGGTCTATTTTTGTAAGTTTATTAATCAGGTCAGTGAAGCATAAAAGCAGTTGGTTGTAACCAAACAAACAACGTAATGTTTGACCCAAAAGGACTATGTTTAACATCATTACAGCATCGTTAGTTGTAAAATCTTTCCCAAAGATTGATAGTATTTGTTCACTAAAGTAGAACAATATGAACGCTATTAAACAGGTGCATATAAAGTTAAGTGTGCTGCATTGTCGCCATTGACTACCAAATTTTTTTAGTGTTTGGCTAGTTTTCATTGCATCATTGATATCAGGTATAAAATCTACAAATATTGCACTTGGCACTAAACTTATGAATTGACTGATCAAAAGTGCGACAGTAAAGAAGGCCAGAGAGTTAGTGTTATAAGCAAATATCCCTACTAAGATGACAGAAATATTGCTGTTTAAATTAAATAATAACAGGTTTTTAGCGTGCAGTTTAGCATCACAGACCCATTGATAGCGAATTTCTTTCTGGTGAATACGATCTTTGATTTTAGAAAAAATTTCTGGTAGATATATGGCAATATATAAAGTTGATATTAAAGATACGAGTAAATAAGATCTAAATAAAACTCTAACAGTAATAAACTCATTGATTGGATCGACATGATAAATCTTGTAATCAATTAAAAGAAAAATGATGGTTAGAATACTAAATGCCATGCCTTCTATAAAACGAGATACATTAGTTTTTTTATAACATCTAATAAAACTAGCATATAAGCGTATTAAAGCTAGAAAAGGTGCCGTTAAAAAAATAAAGGGTAGAAATTCAATATAAAACTCATCATAACCCCAAGAAAAAAGGTTTAATGGGTCTAAAGTAAAAAATAGAATAAAAGCAACAATGATTGAGCTAATTAGAGGTTTAGAAATATAATTAAGGTTCCAAGAAATATAGCGACCAATCTCTTCCTTTCTACGTTTAATAATTATGTCTCTAAAAGATTTCGCACTTGAATCACTGGTGCCTAAAAGAATCGAGAAACTTAATATGTTGATTAACCTTAAAGCTAAAGAAATATTTGCATAATGATCTATAGATAAATGCCTAGAAAGAATAATGTTAAGGATGCTATCTAGTAAAAGTATAAGTACATATTGAGCATAGTTAGATGCAGAGTTTAATAATGTTTTATACAATGAGGGCATAATATCTTTGGCACCAAAATTTGTCTAGCAATAGAAAGATTTATAATAGCATAAACAAAAGTTTGTTTGTTTAAAAAAAATTTGCTATATTTATTCTATTGCTGGCGTAGCTCAGTTGGTAGAGCAGCTGATTTGTAATCAGTAGGTCGTGGGTTCAAATCCTATCGCCAGCTAACAAATCTTAACTTACACTTTCGTAAAATTCAGAAAAATCTTTCATAGATTGCAGAAAAGTCTCATAGCAAGGTGAGCTTATTTCTCCAGATTTAAGCTTTTTCTCAAAGTTTTTTGAAGCGCTTTGAACTTTAGTTGCGCCAGTATAAGCTGCGCCACCATGCATTTTATGAGCAATTTGAATTAGGCTGTCCATGTTTTTTTCTTGCCATGAATGCTCAAGCTCTGGGATGGTTTCTTTAATGTTTTCAATAAGTAATCCGCTCAATTCTTGAGCGAGGTCTTTGTTGCCATTGGCACGTTCAATAGCAATGTTCCAATCAAAAGAGTCATTATTCATAATATTTATTTTATAGTATTTTTTAATTTTTGTAAGGTGCTGTAATTTGTTACTCAATTGTAAATGACGGAATCATCGGGTTAGTAGTAGCGCTGCCATGTTGGGTTTCTGATAAATCTAAAGAAGTATATTTGGCTTGTTTTTTACTAAAAAAACTAAAAGAAGATAGGCTTTTACAAATACGCGCCATAAGACTCTGCTCGGGCTCTTCTTCATGTATTAAAGAACTTTGTAGGTGGTTGTCGATGCACTCAATGAGTTCGTCATCAAATGCTCTACCATCATTATAACTGCTTTTTGTAATTGTTATCCAAGGTTTATCTTTATAATTAACACTGTTCCATTCATCTTGGTAATAATGAAAAAAGTCTGGGTCTATCAAATGACTTTCGGATGGTTTTCGGGGGAGTAAAATATGGACAGTTGGCACCTGTAAAGATTGTGTGCATCCTAGTATGTTATATACATCACCAATGTTATCACCTGTCACGTAGATCTCTCCTCCCAAGCTTTCAATCCAGTTTATAATCATGGGTATTTTTTTGAGAGGTTCATCGTTTGAAAAAATGTACTGCTCATCTGCTTTGAGTGTTTCAAGACAACTTATAAAAGTGAATTTAGTGTTATAAGGTTTAAGCTTTTCAATAATAATATTGCGCAAACCATCCCCTTTGTCTGGGAGTTCCAGGGTGACGGGGCTATCCATTAGAATAAAATGCAACTGTTCATTATTAACAATAGAGTATTCATAAATAGATTTTAACCAATGTTCAATTAAATCAATCGGTAATATATTGCCATTGAAATGACCACCCAGCATGAAGCCAATAACTTTAGTTCCTTCGTTAAGGTGTTCTGTAGGTAGGTGGTTGCTTTGCGGCGTAAAACAATCAAAATCTCTTCTCATATCACTATAAATACCTATGAAATCGAAGATGCATTTAAAAGTTGTTTTTTTTATTGTAAATCGTTGTGAAATAATACGTTCTTTCCAATGTGGTAGGACGACTAAATCAATTTTGCAACTTGAGTTGCTCAAAGCCTCTGTGTAATCGTGACCAACCCAAATAAGCAACCATTTTTTACGCTCAAATGTATCTTTAATGGCCCTAGACATAGATGTCAGTGCTACCAACCCATCTTTACCACTTGCGATACATATGGTTTGTCGTAAATGGGGCGTTTGTACAAATTCTTTAAGGTCGCCATCTCGATCTTTATGCAAGGAAATGGTCTCAAATATGCTCTTTTGTTTGATAAATGGTAAAACTCTTTCTCTGACCCCTTTCAATTGTTGAAGGTTTAATGCCTGAGGCTCATGCAGAGATTCCTCAGTTTCATTGTCTGGATTGATTAAGAAAACAACGCGAAGCATAATTAAATACTATCATTTTATTTGATAAAGCTAAATAGTTGAGTTTCACGCATACTTTAAGCAAAGTTGACTAAACAATGTTATAATATTTAAATGACTGAAAATGCTCACCCCAAAAAAATGCTTTCTGCCCAAATGATGAATTATGGGAGTTATGATGTTATAAAAATCAATCAGGTTGTGACCCCAAATCTAGAATCTACTCATATCTTAGTTAAGGTGCATGGCTCAAGTATTAATCCTTTGGACTGTAAATTGAGAGAGGGTTTATTTAAGAGCATGATATTTGGCTCACTACCTAGGACTCTAGGTTTTGATATTGTTGGTGAAGTTGTGTCCATGGGTCCGCTCGTCAAACATTTCAGGATAGGTGACAGAATCATTGCAAAGTCTATGTCATTGCCAGGTGGAGCTCATGCTGAGTATATTAATTTACCTGAGAGAGTGTGTGCTGTATTACCTGAGTCAATTGATTTTATTACGGCTTCAGGTTTACCATTATCTGGTTTGACAGCTTTACAAGCACTCAGAGATCACCTGCATGTAAGGCCAGGTGATAAAGTTCTCATCAATGGTGCTGGTGGTGGCGTTGGTCATTTAGCATTACAGTTAGCAAAGATCATGCGTTCAGAAGTGACTGTAGTAGTTTCTAACAAACAGATTGAATGGGCAACTTTATTGGGTGCTGATAAAGTTGTTTGTTATGGTGATGGTGTAATTGAAAGTTTAAAGACTAAATTTGATAAAGTTTTTGATGTGGCAGGGAATATCCCTAAGTCTGTTGCAAAGTCAATTATGAAGCCTAATGGTCGTTTTGTTTCAACTGATTTTTCTATTCAAAGTTCAATTTCTGATGTTTTTTCTAATGTTTTCCAGGGACAAAGTTTCAGTACAGTAATGGTTAGAAGTTCTAGAATGGACCTAGATTATTTGATTAATTTAGTTGTGCATCAACTATTAAGGGTACAAGTTGATAAAGTTTTTGACTTTGTTGATATAGCTAAAGCACATCAATATATGACTACTCGTAGAGGCGTTGGCAAGGTAGTCATTCAATTTTCAGAAGCTAAGGCATAATCTGTTGATTCGACATCCTTTATTTGAATGATTGTATCGTATAAAGTCTGATCTCTTTTTTGATGGCTGACAATGAAAATTTTCTTAATGTTAGGATGCCTCATAAGGTTTGTCATAATCATGTGGTGTGACTTTTTATCAATGGCTGATAAAGCCTCATCCATAAGCCAGATAGGTTTGATGTTAAGAAGTGCTCGAGCAATGCTTAATTGCTGTTTTTGACCGCTAGATAAATGTTTGGTAAGAAAGTGAATGCCAACCTTTTCAATCCATAGACTGCATGCAGATACTTTGAATACATATGTTATATCATCATGTGTCAGATCTGGATCAGCAAGCTTTAGATTTTCATAGATGCTTAAGTTGGGATAAAGCATAGGTTCTTGTGAGATCAAACATAGCCATTGGTGCTTTTGTTCTAACGTTAAATCATTTAAATTAATCCCATCGACGTAGATTGCGCCTTTTTGAGGCGTGATTGTGCCATACATCAATTTCATTAGGGTCGATTTACCACTACCAGGTAACCCAGTGATCCCAATGACGTGTTGGGTTGATAGATGGATGGTTAATCCACTCATCAGCTGCCTTTGATTCTCATAGGAGAAATCCACTTTATGAAAGTAAATATGCGATCTATTACAGATAGATTTGTTATGAAAGACATGTTGTTTGCTTTTAATTTTAGCTAGCCACTTATATTTATTTAGCAAGCTTATGGCACTTTGTAAATCACACCAGCTCTGTCCAAGTGACCAAGCTTTATCAAGAGTGCTAATTAAAGTCATTATAATGAAAGATAGATCACCAATGAGTAAATGGTTCTTTTGGCTCAGCATAAGCAGTATAATCATAATGAAGACAATAATAGCAACCAGATCCATCACTAACCTAGCAAGGTTAATCATACGTATTAAGGCATTGCGAGATTTTATTTCATCTTGAGTATGGGTCGAAAAAAGAGTGAGTTTATAATGTATTTGTTTTGAGTGATAAAGCGGCGTATGGTCTTTAAATAAGTGATTGTAATGATCGATGAGTTTATTTTTTGCAAGGTTATGCGCCGTGCTTTTAGCGCTGATGGCGCTTTTTAAATACCACATGATGCTTAATTGAAAGATAATATAGCCAAAGTATATAAAGAAAAATAAGGGATGTATGTGATAGACTTCAATGAGAATTAATGTAAATAACCCTAATGTTGGTAATATATTCCATATGAGAACGCTGTAGGCATATTCTACAGATTTCGACAAATCAATCGTCAACTGGGTCCAGCTGGAAGGTGTTTTTTTCGACTTCTGAATAAGGTCTAAGTTTGCAATGGCATATAAAATAGATTCTCTAATGGCTTGAATGAAATTTGAAATGGGTAGGGCGCTAACAAAAATTTGTCCGCGTATGATTAATTTTGACAAACCCCAGGTGAGTGCAAGATATAGAGATTGTATTTGAAAATCATTCTTTGCATACAAAGCATTTAATAATTCTCGTGTAAACCAAGGAATTGAGACTTGGCCGACAATTAATGTTGTAGGGATAATTAAAATAGATAAAATAAGAACTGGATTTTTACGCCATGCAGGCCATATCCAAGTATAAAAAATAGTTAGCATAGACACTTAGTTTGTTACTAAATGATGTGTGTTTACAATACTGTGTTACTTAATATGCTTTAGCAAATATGGTCCAACGACCTGGTTTGCCAGTAAATATACAAGGGCCTTCTTCCGCATGATCTAATGGAAAGCATCTAACGGTAACGCTTAAGTCTTTCTTCAGTTGTGCTTCAATGTTTGCGTCTTCACACCAATAGCCTGCTACAAAACCTGTATTCTTTTTGAAGCATGTGTAAAGTGCTTTATCATCTGAAACAACTTGGATATTATCTTTTTGGAAAGACTCAGCTTGGTTTTTATAGTTTGACTGTATTTCATCTAGTAAAGCCGTG
Source organism: Gammaproteobacteria bacterium (assembly GCA_030829925.1). Taxonomy (GTDB): domain Bacteria; phylum Pseudomonadota; class Gammaproteobacteria; order Comchoanobacterales; family Comchoanobacteraceae; genus JAURNZ01. The sequence continues at coordinate 14,955 of JAURNZ010000022.1, forward strand.
ATGTTTGTATAAAAGTCATCTATTGATAGAGTTTTTTTCTCTTTATAGCCAAGGTCTCTTCGTCCCATAAATACTGACTTTTGTTCCAGTTCTTTCCGACCAATTTCTAAGCGAATAGGGGCTCCTTTTTTTACCCATGACCATGCTTTTTCACCGCCTCTTAAAGGCCTTTTATCTATCGTTACTCTAATTGGTTCACCATGGTATGTGGTTTTTTTTAAGTGATTTTCAATACTTTTACAAAATTCTAGAAGTTCATCGGTGTCATCGTTGTGCATGATAGGTAGTATGACAACATGTTTAGGTGCAATCCTAGGTGGGACACGTAATCCATCATCATCACTATGAGTCATGATCAAACCACCAATAAGTCGAGTAGAAACGCCCCAAGAGGTCGTCCAGCAATGGTGTTTTTGTTCATCTTCACCTAAATATTCTATGTTAAAAGCTTTCGAAAAGTTTTGTCCAAGAAAGTGGCTGGTGCCTGCTTGAAGTGCCTTGCCATCTTGCATCATGGCTTCAACACAATAGGTATTTAGCGCACCAGGAAAACGTTCTGTTTCAGATTTCTCACCCTTAATAACAGGCATGGCTAAGATGTTTTCACAAAATTCAGCATATAAGTCTAGTTTTTCTAAGGATTGTGTAACCGCTTCTTCAGATGAGGTGTGCGCAGTGTGGCCTTCTTGCCATAAAAACTCAGTGGTGCGTAGAAACATTCTTGTACGCATTTCCCAACGGACAATATTAGCCCACTGATTGACCAAGATTGGTAGATCTCTATAGGAAGCAATCCATTTTGAAAACATGTCTCCAATAAGTGTTTCAGATGTTGGGCGAACCACAAGTGGTTCTGTCAGCGGGCCTGCAGGTTGTAATTTCCCATCTTTATCTGCTTCAAGACGGTGGTGCGTCACAACGGCACATTCTTTTGCAAAACCGTCAACATGCTCAGCTTCTTTTTCTAAAAAGCGCATGGGTATAAACAGTGGACAATAAATATTTTCTACGCCTGTTTCTTGAAAGCGCATGTTAAGTTCTTTTTGAATGCCCTCCCAAAGTGCATAACCCCAAGGTTTAATGATCATACAGCCTCTAACAGGTGAGATTTCTGCCAAGTCAGCTGCTTTAATGACTTGCTGGTACCATTCAGGGTAGTTTTCGCTACGGGTCGGTGTAATGGCTGTTTTCATAGTTTGCTCACATAAAATCGATGGTTTCAATGCCTAGGATATTTAGGCCTTGTTTAAGAATATTCGCTGTTAATATAGAAAGA
>JAURNZ010000002.1 GCA_030829925.1 Gammaproteobacteria bacterium
ATGCCGCCAGCGTTCAATCTGAGCCAGGATCAAACTCTTCATTCATTTATAAAGGTTTTTGTCACTTAGTGACAGATATATTTCTGTACTAAGTGCCCACACAAATTGCTTTAGCTGACAAATTTTAAAATATCAAATTCCCCTAAGGAATAAGACTTAATTATACATACATTAGGGAGGGTGTCAACACTACATTGCTCTTTTTTTCATTTATTTTCAAAATATTTTTAAATGCATGAATTATATGCAAAAAATTATTTACTATGTTTTAACTCGCGCCATTGTTTTTATAAATAAATTTTATTGTTTTTTTCTTCATTATAAACATCTATTTATCGCTTAAATATAACAAATATTTATTAATGTTTTATTAAATTTTAGTTTTCTTTTTATTGTTCAAATGATTTTATTTTAAAATTCTTTTATCCTATATAATGCAATCACAGTTTTAAAAAAAAAATTTAGATTTTAAATCACAACCCAACATTGATTGGTTTCATACACTCACAGGCATAGCAACTTTTGGTATTGGAACATCTATGACACCCTGTTGATGTTTGAGCGCATTGCCACGTTCAACCTCCGCCACAACTCCCTTTCAAATTTTGACAACGAGTTTCAGTCTGGCCATGCGCAAATGTCACTGAGACACCAATTAAGAATCCCATTGTAAATAGCACCGTCATTAATCTTTTCATTTTCTTCTCCTAATTTTATTGATTATATCTTCATTACAGTAGTTATATGTAAAAATTTCATAAGGCGAGGAAAATATATCACCCAGGCCTGAAACATAATCCACAAACGCATAGGCGTGCACCTTATCAACTAGTTTTCTCTTATTGACCTATAATTTTATTAATGTTTAATGATAAAACTGCATTTATTACTGGTGGTGCTCAACGCATAGGCGCTCATATTGCCTTAAATCTTGCTAAGGCTGGCTACAATATTATTCTTCACTACCATCATTCTTCAAAAGAAGCACACAACCTAAAAGATACAATTAAATCCTATAATAGATCTTGCTTTATTTATTCTGCCGATCTTAGCGATGAAACTTCTACACTATCTATGATCGAGGCTTTAAAAAATAAATTTAGCACCATTGACCTAATTATTAATAATGCAGCCACTTACCATCCAGATTCCCTCATTGACCTAGACGATCATGAGTTTAGCTTGCAGATGCATACTAATTTTAAAGCTCCTATGTTAATCAGCAAACACTTTAAATCAGATGATAACCCGAATCACATTATTAATATGTTAGATAAAAAAATTACTACCATTGATCAAAAACGGTTCTCATACTGGATGAGTAAGAAAAGCTTAGAACAATTTACTTATTATGCAGCCTGCATGCTTGCGCCGCACACCAGAGTCAATGCTATTGCACCTGGCTTAATGATGCAACCTGTAAACCAAACCTATTCTGAGGATACCTTAGAAGAAAAACGTAATAAAACGCCTTTACAACGCCTAGGCAACCCAGATGACATTGTTAATGGCATTCTTGCATTAGAATCACTTACCTTCACCACAGGACAAGTATTATTCATTGATGGAGGCATGCACCTAATCAACTAGTTTTCTTTAATTGAACTATAATTAATCATATGGAGTTTATTTTGTTGTTTTGTTTTACTTTGAAACACGGGGTGTGTGATTTGGCATTGCAAGGCATTTATTGCAGACCCAGTAACAAACACAATTTTTTTTCTCCCAAAGCAGGATTACATTCATTACATCATGGCGTAGGAGCATTCATGGTACTGTTGCAATTCATATCAATACCATACGCATTAGGCTTGGCAATGATAGATGGATTGAGTCACCACATGATTGATTACACTAAAAGCACTGTAGTTAAAAGATACAATTGGGCTAAAGATGATGTTATGTATTGGGTAGCAACCACAGTAGACCAAAGCTTACACTTTACAATTTACTTTTTAATTTGTTTACTAGCAATTTAACAATTTTACATACTAATACACTAGAAAAAGATCATTCTGAACGTGATGTTAAACCATTCCAAAGCAATATATACAATTTACAAAATACGATCGAGGCTAATAAAGACCTATCACCCAGGCCTAGACCTTAAACCACCAACGTAGAGGCATGCACCTAATCAACTAGTTTTCTTTAATTGAGCTATAATTAAAAGAAAACATGCCAAAAACAAAGAAAAACCTATTAGCACTTAAAAATTACCTTCCAGACTTGATGTCTCAGAGTCCATTTATAGACTTACTTAAGACATTGCGATTATCGGAATGTCTTGTTAAAAGAAAATTAACGCTCAACCAAGTCGAGCTACAAAATGCTTACGAAAAAATTAATCCTGAACACTATCAAACCATTAAAGGTGATATCATAAAGGGCATGTGCTATGGATATTCTATTCATTGGCTTGCCTCCATGCGTGCCACACAAGAAAGAAAACTAATAGATGATATTCAGCCTGATGTAGAAGAAACGTGTTTTTTTAAAATCATCGAGATTCTTAATAAATATCATACAACACCGGATAAAATACCTGAGGAAACCAAAATACATCTTAAAGATGGCTTTGACATCATTACTCGGCTGCAAAAGCAGTCTATCCAAATTGAAGCAAATAAACAGCCATTACAAACATCCCCTTTTACACCTAACAAAAATATTTTCTGTGCTTTTCCACCAAAAGAAGAATCAAATCTCAACAGCTTTTATACTGAATTACATATAACCCTATCTCATTTGCCTGCAGGTACTTGCATTGTTATACATGTTCCCAGGCATGTTATGGGGCTTTACATTGGTCAAGACAAACTTTATATGCTTGACCCAAACGCAGAAGAAACGGTTGAATTTGATAAATTTAAACCTGGCATAACACTTGCTGAAGCAAGCATTTTTGATTCCCTCATGCGACCTCCATCAAGCAACGATGATTTTGTCATATCGAAGATGCAATCTATAATTAACCCTTATTATAGCAACTCATCTGATTTAAAATTTATTGGGTTTCATCTAATAACACAAATTGATAATGAAGTAGAAAAGACTTTAACAACATTTATGGATAAACAGTTTAAATCATTAGGACCAGACAGAAGCGTTGAATCCATTGACCAAATTGCAGATGAATTTATATATAAAGAGACATGGTATGATTGTAATTTTATGCTTAAAAGCCCTTTACTCTCAAAAGACGATAAACAAAAACTTACTTCTGCTTTACTTAAAGCAATCTTCAAATATGGCATCTATTGCATTAGAATAGTTTCTTTCTTGAAAGACATGTATGATTCAGATGAATACTTTCGTGGAAGGTTAACTGATCTATTTAAAAATAATGATAATTTTTTACCTCCGACAACATTACCAGAAAATCTTGACATGATAAGAAAAACAAATTATTACGTCAATAACATAGCACTTTTATCAGTCGATTTTACAAAAAATGAGACCCGCATAAAAACACTTATAAACGAAGCTCCTGAAATAATTTCAGATTATTTTTTCGAAAAAGTTACAATCCATGGCAGGAGCCAACTAGCTTATGGTAGCCATCACCGTTTAAAATATGACTATCCAATATTTATAATGCCAATAATAGAACAAATTTTGATCCCAGAGCACCCCTTAACCTCCTTACGTTCTATGCTTTACGAGCTAACTTTATTAAAAGACTATGGCTCTGGCTCTATTATCAGCAAGTTTACAGAACTCATTGACGCCTATAACAAATTACACCACCACGAACAATTACCTATGGATTTAGAAAAAAACATTAAAAGCCTGCTAAATTGGCGAGAACCTGACTCCTCATCCCTAAAAGATGGCCTAAATAAAATTATTAACCCTCCAAGAGACGAAAACTTTGATGACCCAAACTTACCCGGAAAACCTGGACCTTAAATCGTCTAACCCTGTACCTTTGAAAACAGATACGTATAAATACGTCAAATGCTTATAACAACTAAGCGCTGCTTGGTGACTTTTTTTCGCTTGGTGCAATGTTTTTTGATTAAGCTGATCGAGCTTATTAAAGATGACAAGTACTGGGATCTCTAATTGACTCAATGCTTCGATCAAAAGCATATCGTCTTGTCGCAAATCTCTTCTGGCATCCAAAACCAACCAAATAGCTTCCAAAGACCGTCTTTCACTTAAATATTCATCCACATTAGCCTGCCAAAGATTGATGTCTGACTTAGACCTCTTTGCATACCCATATCCTGGAAAATCAATCATACGCAATGTTTCATTAACCTGATAGCAGTTTAAATAAATTGTACATCCTGGCTTAGAACTTGTGAAAGCCAAGCGCTTCTGTCCCGCTAATGCATTAATGAGACTAGACTTTCCTACGTTAGAACGCCCAAAAATAGCCATTTCACTACCTGTATCTTCTGGCAGTAACTCAACAGAGGGGGAAGATTTAATAAAAGTCCAAAGACGCATGCAATATTTCTTAAATTAAGTTGAAAAGGATGAACCACAACCACATGTACGTTTGGCACGTGGGTTTTTAAAGACAAAACGACAACCAGTAGGATCATCATCGACATAGTCAAGCGTTGAACCAGCCATCAAAGGATAACTAAATGGATCAATGACGACTAAAACTTGTTTTTGATCAGCTTGCTCAGTATTAACCTGTTCTGAAACAGCTACCTTAGGATCAAGCAACTCACATTCAACCGAGCCACATGACTCAAAACGATGGCACATCAGCCAATCGGTTGCATCCACACTTTGGTCAAACTCAAAACCGTACTCAAAACCGGCACAACCCCCGCCTTGAATATAGACTCTAAGCAATGTACCAGGTTCACCAACCTCACTGATAAGCTCATAGATCTTATCAAAACCTTTGGCTGTTAAAATCAAGGCCGGATCGTTAGTTGTTGTTTTTTCTGAACTTGTCGTTGTTGTACTCATATACTTAAGTATAACAAGCTGTATCACTAAGCACAATCACCCATTAATCGTATATTTGAATGAACCCAAAAAGATTTGTTATAATATATATTATGAAAATATTTTTATCTCCTGCAAAAAAAATGGTGGCCGGCAAACCTGGACTCAGAAACCCAATGTTTTTAGATGAGTGCGTCGACATTGCAAAAATACTTAATCAAACATCCACGAAAGACTTAACTAAACTATTGGAGATAAGCCCTGCGCTTGCTGAACTTAATACCAAGCGCTACAGTGATTTTTCTCGCGATACACTTATCAATGATGGTGAATCAGCATTATTTACTTATGCAGGCGATGTTTATCATCACTGGCAACCAGATCAATTCAATGAAGAAGAGATTGGTTTCATAGATGAACACTTTCTAATCATCAGTGCACTATATGGCATCTTAAGACCCATGGATAAAATTCTTCCATATCGACTAGAAATGAAAAACAAACTTTATTATCAAGACAAGATCATCAGTCAGTATTGGCATGACAGACTCAATACATTTATGTCAAACATAAAGGAACCCATCGTTCTTTTGTGCTCAAATGAATATCAAAAAGCATTAAACCTTAAAGGACACGATGTCACACATATTAAATTTCAAGAAGTTAGAAATGGCGTTTTAAAAACCATTGCACTTAATGCAAAAAGAGCAAGAGGACAAATGGCAGCCTTCATCACTAAAAATAAAATTCAAAAAGTCGATGAGCTTAAGCAATTTAATGACATGGGGTATAATTTTTCTGAAAGCTGCTCTACTGAAAATACTTTTTTATTTATCAAATAATAAACGTTATATATAGAATATTTTTTTTGTTTAAATTATTAAAAAAATCTATTACATTGGGAAGTATGAAAACTTTTTTAAATACTGTAAAAACATTTTTCTTTGTTTTTTTTGTACAGCAAACTTTTGCTCACATCGAAACCATTCAATCTATTTATAACGATGCTCTTAACTTTGATCAGAACATTGAGGTAGCTAGAGGAAAAGTCATGCAAATGGATGGCATATATCGAGAAGACTTATGGGATTTTTTGCCAGCCCCCCTTGTATCTTACAGTCAAGAAAGAAGAGACATCACATATAAAAATAAAAGATCAACCGTTTCACACCCAGGTTCTTATGACTTAATTGTCATGCAGAGTATTTCTGCACCAAAAGTATTTAGTGCCATGAGTGCTGATAAATTTACACAAAGTAGTAGAGCTAACTATAAACATCTTCATGACAGTTTACTGGGTATCGTTACAACACAAATTACAATTGGGATGATGCAATTTGAAGCACTGAAAAGCAATGATATCAAAATCAAACAACTTCAGGACATCTATCAAAGTGAGCTAGAGAAACACTCTACAAACACAACCAATATCAATCTTTTAAAAACATCCCTTGAAAACGCAAAAGTTAACCGATCAAATATTCAAATAAGTTTAGAAACTTCGCTTAACAACATGTATCTTACAACAGGAAAACAATATCAAACATTACCAAAAGCACCAGGCAGTTCAAAATTAATTAACTTAATTCATCTAAGAAACCTTGATTACTATAAAGACAATGTAGCGAAGTATAACCAAGCGATAAAAGCAACCAAATTAAAAGTTGTTGCAGAGAAATATCGGCTCAAAGCAACAAAAGGTAATTTCTTACCTTATATCTCATATGATATATTATATAATAAAAACGAATCCCAAGACGATAATATAACCTCAGATCTTGTAAAAGATTCATTCGTCACATCTCTTGGTCTAACCTATGATTTTGGGGCCAATCCTGGAAAAGTTACACAACAAAAGGGGACACTTATGAGGGCCCAAGCAGAAAGCAGACAGACAAATGCTGAACAATTCAACTTGGCAAATAATAATTTTAAAAGAATTACAATGCTCAAAAACAATATCCGTCAACTTGAAAAGACCATAACTCAGTCAGACAAAACCCTTGTTTTAATGAAAAATGAATATTCTAATGGAAAAATATTTTTAAGTGATTTAATTGAATTCATTGATCAACAAAATGACATTAGAAACAATCTTGTTACTTCTAGATACCAGTTAATACAAAACTATACCACACTCCTTATAACTTCTGGATTTAATTCTAATAGCATTGCAACAACCATTGATGACATTATGTCAACGCAAGCTAATTTAAAAAATGTACTGAATTAAAATAATTTTTTTTATTTCAATCTTGATGCCAATACTAACAACCAGCGTTGCTCATCACGGTCAAATTGCTCAATTGTTGCTTGATTTGAAACAATGTCTCTAAGTGCCATAGATTCTTGACTTATTTTTCGCACTTTAAGCACGATAACCTCACCATTTCTACCTAATTTCTTTATCATTAGAGACGATTTTCCAAATGTTTTTTCTTTAAGCCAATTTAACATACTACTTCATTATTCCAATCTTTAAAAAAATCTATAAAATCTCTTCACATTATGTTAACTTTTATAATATTAGGCTTTTTGATAGACACTACATATAACGCTAAAAAAATGCAAATTTCGCATAAACTAATTCTTGCTTTTTAGCCAGCCTCTATCAAGAAGACATTTGACGGTTTTGACGTGAGACATATCTTACACTATGGCAAGCACTAACAATATACAGGTAAATATAAGCGGAGTATCAAAAGAAATGCGCGCTCAAAGACTGAAGCGCCTGCGTAAAACAACCGGCCTGTCTCGCAAAGACTTTTCGAAAAAATATAATATTTCCCCCGGCACATTGCAAAACTGGGAAACAGCTCGGTTTGGCGGCCTGACAGAAAAAGGTGCAACTTTAATTATTTCCGCTCTTAAGTGCGAGCAAATATTTTGTACTTTTGAGTGGCTTATGTATCAATCTGGCATTGGACCTAATTTTGAAAATGTCGAACCATCGAACTTGAAAGAAACAAAGAAACATAAGCTAAGCACACCTCAGGAAGACCTAATTGTATTTGAACGATTAAATCAAAATGCTATCCATCTAAAAATCGATGACAACACAATGCTCCCACACTTCAAACCCAAACAACTAGTGGCTGGAACAAAAAAAACAAATAAACAGATTGCTCATTACAATGGACATATATGTATTGTAAAACCGACTTGTCTCGACCAGCATGTGGTTCGCGTAATCAAAACACATCCCAGTGAAAAAAACTTTTATAACTTAATTCATTTAAATCCATTAGTATCTAGTGTTACCAATTTAAATAAGCTTTATATGATTGAATATTTTGCCCCTATAGAATGGATTAGAAACATATGATACCAAACAATATTTATAACATTTTTACAACCGATCTTATTGAACACATTAGGAGAAACACATGAAACATGCGTTATATAAACTAACTATCATTTTTATATGCACTTTAACTCTTGCAGGGAAAAGCAACAGCCTGACCACACTTTATAATGATGCTGTAAGATTCAGCCCCGATTTGGAGACAGTCAAAGCAACTGTGGAACAAAGTATTGGGGTTAAATTTGAGCAATATTATAACTTTGTACCCTTACCCCTGATTAATTATGATGTCAATAACAACAAATTTACCTACAAAGATGGCACTAAGCGTGATAGCCATCCAAATGCATTGACAGTTGCAATCTCACAGAGCGTATCTGCGCCAAAGATATTTAACACTATCAGCGCTAACAAAGCAGCAGACAGTTCTAAAGCAGCTTTAGATGCAGAACATAGCTCATTACTAAACTCCGTTATTGGTCAATATGCTAATGTTTTATCAAGCTATGAATCACTTATGGCTTTAAAAACTCAAGCTGCTTACCTAAAAAAAGTATACGAACAAGAAAAACAAAAATTACGTCTAGGTGCGTCTACAAAAGCCAATGTAGCCCAAGCAAAGACGTCTTATGATGTTGTAGTTGCTCAACAAGTAGATGCCAAACTTAGCATAAGTACTGGGCTTAATCAGCTCTTTCTTCTGACAGGCGTCAATTACACAACATTACCTCAATTATCGAGTGATATAAAACTAAATGATACTCTAACACTAAAAAACATTGATTCGTATAAAGCATCGACGTTGAGTGACAATGACAATATTCGTGCCAGCAAACTAAACTTGCAAGCAAACCAAAATCAACTTTATTCAGCAAGATCAGGCTTCCTTCCCTATATAACCTATGGGCTTACATACACCAACTATCATGATCAAAGCGACTACCTTCCTTCACAAACAATTGAGGAGTCCACAGTAACCACAGTTGGCGTTGGACTTAATCTTGCCAATAACCCTGGCGTAGTCATGCAGCAACAAGGCATTTATGACGAAGCAGTCGCATCCAACAGAGGTGTTGTAACAGATACACTCACACAACTAAGCACAGCGTATGAAAGTGTTCTTGCTTCCAAAGAGGCTGTTCGCAGATACGAAAATGCTGTCAAAAGTGCAAAAGTAAGCTTAAAGGCAACGCAAGCATCGTACAATGCTGGCTCAATGACATTGCTAGATGTATTAAACAGTATCCAAGAGCTACAGAGTAATGAAACTATACTTGCTCAAAAAAGATATGAATACTTTACTTATTATGCAGGTCTAAGAGCGTTAACAGGAGAGTCACCAACACAAATCCTTAAAACCCTTGATCAAACAACCTCAAAAGGTGTCAACTTAAGAAATATAGCGATTTAATTATAAGTTTATTAGTGCATTAAGGATCTGTCCCTATCCTTCAATAGCGTTTATAAACATCAATTATAAATTAAGCTCATCTTAATTTTTGTATCTTAAAATCATATGTATACATTAAATGGAGCATATATATATGAGAATGAGAACTTTTACATTACCTGAAGAACTTCTACCGAAAGAGCAAGGCCAATACAGATTTGAAAGTTACAACAGGCTTGCAAGGCATGTGTCAGACATTAAATGCAACTTATTATGAAATTCGAGCAAGAGCAATACGAACAGAAAAAATATCTTCACTAATAAGCACAGAATCACTCAAATGTATCTATGCCAATTACAACAGCACTGCCAGTACATTCGAGCTAAAACAAGCAAGAGACTCCTTACTCAATGACAACAAACCATTAAAATGCAAAAAAACAAATGATATATTGTCTAGTATTTATGATGAGGAATATGATTTAAGACAGTTAAGCGAAAGAATCGAACATCCACATAGCTTGAAACGTTTATTCTCAAGTAATCTTAAAATTTGCCAAGAGCCAAATACAACACCTAGCAGCCACTCTCGTGAACCAATGCCTAACGACCATATGATATACATGAGCTTATGGATTTCACATGAAAGACTAGAGGCACTACGCCAAAACATTGAACAGGCGTTAGACAAAGAAATTAGGCATTACACAGACATACCTCTACTTGATGAAACAACTAATAACGTATCGAATGAAAAACAGTTTAGAAACAGTATCTACTACCTCATGCATACACTCAAACATATCGATAGCTTGAGCGACAGACCAGATATATACAAACCACCAGGGATACTTGCCAATGTGTTTGTCTTTTGTTTTATATTATGCTTGTTAGCATTTGCAACACAACCAATAGTAATCATCCCACTCGGAATCATATCTACTGTTTTTGCGATCTCTTTAATGTACGAGCAGTTGAATTATAAACAACTTAAAGGAAATATTCCTGTAGAAAAGAAAATTTATAATGCTTTGCCAGATAATTTTAAGAATCTTTTTAAAGAATCACCATTACATAAGGGTTCTTTTTTAGTAGAAAAAAAAGCGCCTTAAGCGCTTTTTTCGTTAGATTAAATATTACTTCATTTTTTCTTCGTTAAAGATAACAGCACGCCTAAGCTTCTTATCATACTTCTTAAGTTTAAGTTTCTTAGATTCCATGTTTCTATGATTCACTGTCGTTGTATAGAACTCACCAGTACCTTCAGATGATACTAATTTTACAAATACTCTAGCTTTATTTTTTCCTGCCATATTATACCTCTAAGCCTTACTGCTTGTTAAATTTTTCCATTGCAGCTGTAAAACCAATCTTATCAATCAATTTGATTGCTTTAGCGGACACAACAAGTTTAACATAAGTTTTCTTAACGGGATCCCAAAAGCGCTTTGTTTGTAAATTTGGCATAAAACGACGCTTTACATGGTTTTTAGCATGTGAAACATGGTTGCCGCTCATTGGGCGTTTTTTTGTGATTGAACAAACTTTACTCATAGTTTTCCTAAATTTAAATTGCTATGTTATACAAAAACTTTAATAAAAACAAGTTTCAAGTAACAATTTATTAAAAAATTTACTTCTCTATCTTAATATCGACTGTTTTAAGATCAACATCTCCTGATTGCTCCCAAGGGCGAACATATGCCATGACAATTTTGCCCTGACCTGGAAAGTTCACAGCAAGAAACACATCCAGTTGCTCTACACCAGGCGCACCACAACATGGCTGCTCAGGCGGCAAGTATACTTTTTGCTTAACTGAAATACCTTGTGTGGTTGATATCACCTTCCATTGATAGCCTGTAGTTGGATTAGACGGCAATTCAATAAAAAATGCGTTTGATTCTGGATGTATCACACCGGGGTGATTAGGGTCAATTGGATACAGAGGGTTAGCAAATGCTGCAGATAAAGATAATGCTGCTAATGTAAGATAATGGCTTAATTTTATCATTTTAATTTCCTCACTTATATATATTATAGTTCGATAGTAACTCAGTTACGTTTAAATATCTAATTTTTAACGTTTCGATAAAAAAAAACAATATATAAAGCCTAAAAGATAATATTTACAAATCAATGTGCAAATACAATGCTTTGAGTAAAAACTTAATGTTGACAATTAATTTTAAGATAGTAAAATCAAGGCTATGGTTAAATCAGAATTTATAAACTTACTAGCCGAAAAGGCTGAGACACTCAACTACAGAGAAGTTGACCTTATTACTAACTTTATGTTCCGTACCCTTGTGAATTCTCTAACACAAGGTGATCGCGTTGAGATCAGGGGCTTTGGCAGCATGACGCTTAAGAAGTTAAATCCTCGCCAAGCTGTGAATCCACAAACAGGCGAGAAAATTTGGACTAATGGACGATATAAAATCCATTACAAGCCAAGTAAAAATATTAGAGAAAAATTAAACCCTGAAGCAAAAGGAACTGACCAATAACTTTAGGTTATTGGCTCAGTCACACCTTTCTGACCTTGATACTTTCCAGCACGATCTTTATAGGATGTGCTACAAACTGACTCACCTTTCAAGAAAATCATTTGAGCAACACCTTCGTTAGCATAGATCTTTGCAGGTAAGCTGGTTGTATTTGAAAATTCTAAAGTCACATGCCCGTGCCATTCTGGCTCCAAGGGTGTAACGTTAACAATGATGCCGCACCGAGCATAGGTAGACTTACCTAAGCAAATAGTTAAAATATCTCTTGGAATATCAAAATACTCAACCGTTCTAGCCAATGCAAAACTGTTTGGAGGGATAATACAGCTATCAGCTTCAATGCTCACAAAACTATTTGGGTCAAATGCTTTGGGGTCAACAACTGCAGAATGAATGTTTGTAAAAACCTTAAACTCATTTGCACAACGAACATCATAACCATAACTAGAAGTACCATAAGATACAATTTTACCATGCTCATTTGTACGCACTTGGTTTGGCTCAAATGGGCTAATCATGCCTTTTGCGGCCATTTCATTAATCCAGTTATCAGACATAATTGACATCGTAATTCTCCTATTCTGTCACTATTGTTGGTATATTACCTGTTGGATGATCAGGCAACGCTACTATTTCTTTAATTAAAGCAGTTACTATGCGAGAAAAGCAATCATCTTGCTTGTTTTTTTTAATTGGCTTACTGTACTTTGCATCAAAAGGCACATCACCGAGCAAAGTCATTTCGGACGATAGTTTTTTAACAGCTGATGACCAAACTCGTGTTTGATGGCCACATTTATCACATGTATGAAGTGCCATGTTATTGATATAACCCAACATGGGCACAGATACTTTTGCAAACATTTTGACACCTTTTAATGCATCTGCTTGAGCCATAGGGTGCGGTGTTGCCACAGAAATGGCGCCAATGATAGGAATTTTTTGAGCCAGGGTCAACTGTGTATCACCAGTGCCAGGCGGCAAATCTAAAATCAAAAAGTCTAACTGTGGCCACTTTGTTTGCATTAAAATTTGCAATAGCGTTTTACTTAAAATTGGACCACGCCACACCATTGGCTTATCTGCATCCACCAAATATGCCAAGGACATTGTAGCAATATCATTTTTCATGACAGGCAAAAATTGATCCCCATCAGTAGCGTCTGCCTCAGAAGACTGAGTGCCCATCATGATTGGAACATTCGGGCCATAAATATCTGCGTCAAATAAACCAACCCGATAACCAGATTCTGACAACTGAGCTGCCAAGTGACATGCGGTTGTTGTCTTGCCTACGCCACCTTTGCCCGAGCTAACTGCAATGACATTTTTAACATTACTTATTTTCGTGTTTAAAATTTGAGTCTTATAGGTTGGCACTTTGGAATATATTTTTAAACTTGTATCCGGTGGCAATAACGATTCTAGAGCAACATGGAACTGCTGCGTCAAATCAGCAACATATTTTTTTTCAACGGGATAAATTAAAGTGATGACAACATCTTTACCTTTGGTCTTTATATCTATTTGATCACCAAACGGCAAATTAAGCCAAGGGCATATCAATTTTGAAATGACTGATTTATATTTATCTTCAATATTCATTAGTTTAAGATTTTATTACCAATTGAGCTTTTACGCAATATTTTTATTTAATCATACTAAATTATCCTTTTTTTAGGCCCAAAACACACATAACCATTGGAATTTACTGAATAATAGCATATAATTACAATATTAAATTATGATACATATCATCGGTTTCAACCATCATCGCTGCCCGATCAACCTCAGGGAACAAGTCGTCTTTTCCGACGAGGCGTTTTATGACAATGGCAAACAGGTTAAAGTCATGTTAAACGCAACAGACTTTATACTACTAAACACCTGCAATCGTAGTGAAATTATTTTTAACGGCAATGGTGTGACAGATATCGAGCGTATACTTTCCTGGATTGCTTCACATAGCCATGTGCCCATAAAAACCCTTGAAGCAAACATGTATCACCATCAAGACTTAGATGCTATTAATCACATGATTAAAGTATGCTGCGGTCTTGACTCAATGCTACTAGGTGAGCAACAAATTTTTGGGCAGTTCAAAAAAGCTGTTGAACATGGCAGATCACTAGGATTTGTTGCAAATGATCTTTACGCCATTTGTCAAAAAGTCTACGAGGCTTGCAAACACATTCGACATACCACCAAGATTCATCAATCAACGGTTACTTTAGCTCACGCAATTTATAAAACTATCCACGCACATTATCCAGATCGTGAAAACCTTAATACATTAATGATAGGCACAGGAGAAACCATTGGCCTTATTGCTAACCAATACATAAAGTATAATTTTGGCCAAACATCTATCGCGGGAAGGACACTCGAGCGCGCCAAACGTATTGGTGCCAAACATGACTTAACTGCCATGCGCATCCAAAACATTCCCGACAACATAAAAGATTTTGACATTATCATTACGGCAACATCAAGTCAGATGCCTATTCTTGGAAAAGGGCTCATCGAAAACACCCTCAATAAACATCCAGAAAAAACTTTTTTAATTTTTGACCTAGCAGTCCCTAGAGATGTTGAAACTGAAATCAATCAACTTGAAAATTGCCAATTATTAAACATTGACGATTTACAAAAACAAATGCAACAAGGCCAAGAACATCGAACACTCGCTGCCAAAGAGGCAGCGAAAATGATTGAATATGAGGCTAACTTAATTTATGAAAACCATATTGCCAAAGGCCAACTAAACCATATCATTAACTTTCGCCAACACATTCAAGAAGCCCAAAACCAAGCCATAAACAAAGCACTTAAACAGCTTGAACAAGGCATGGCTCCTGATGAGGTTGTAATTGAAAGCATTCGAAGACTTACCAATCAATTTCTTCATAAGCCAACCACACAACTTAAACAAGCCATTCTTGATAAAGAAGAAGACATTCTTAAAGCCTCTAAATACCTTTTTGAAACAAGTGATATAAATTCATGAAAAGACTTTCTCCCTCCCTTGTAAAAAGATTAGAAACACTCCTTGCCCGTATGAAAGAGATCAATGATTCTCTAGAAAATGCCGACCATACCGAACAAGATAAAATAACAAAACTCTCAAAAGAAAGAGCTCATCTTCAAAAGGTAACAGACCTCTATACACTTTACCTTGATAAACTAGCCAATATAGAAAACCTCAAACAAATGATTTCAGACCCTGAAATGAAAGCTTTGGCAGAAGAGGAAATAGGGGATGAAGCACAGGCCATTGAGGACTTGATTGACGAGATATTTTGCGCACTGATTCCAGAAGACCCTGACAATGATAAAAACGTATACTTAGAGGTTCGGGCAGGCACTGGCGGAGATGAGGCCGCTCTTTTCTCACAAAATTTATTTGACATGTATCAAGCATATGCCCATCAAAATAACTGGCGCATAGAAATTGTTCAGCAAAATAAAACTGGACAAGGTGGCCTAAAAGAGATGATTGCCCTTATTTCCGGTCGCGAAGTCTATGCAAAACTAAAGTTTGAAAGTGGTGCCCATAGGGTCCAACGTGTTCCAGCAACTGAATCGCAAGGCAGGGTTCACACCTCAGCTTGCACTGTTGCAATTTTACCAGAAGTAACTTCTGTCACAGAAATAGAGATTGACCCCTCGGATCTTCGCATTGATACGTTTAGATCCTCAGGCGCAGGAGGACAGCACGTAAACACAACCGACTCAGCAGTTAGGATCACACACATCCCAACAGGCGTTGTTGTCGAATGCCAAGATGAACGCTCTCAGCATAAAAATAAAGCTAAAGCGATGAAGCTTCTACAAAGTAGAATCTTGCAATCTGAAAGAGAAAAGCAACAGCTTGCACAAGCATCTGAGAGACGAATTCAAGTTGGATCAGGTGATCGCTCTGAACGGATTAGAACTTACAACTTTCCCCAAGGCCGCATCACCGACCATCGGATTAACTTAACATTGTATCAATTGAATGAAGTGTTAAGTGGACAGCTTGATCAACTAATCAATGCACTGACTGCAGAAAACCAGGCCAAACTTCTGGCGGCTATGGAAAAGGACACATAAGCCACTATGTCAACCTATGTGATAGGCGACATACACGGCTGCCTTGATGGGCTTAACAAGCTCTTAGAAACCATCTGTTATGACGCTAATGATGACACTCTATTCTTTTTAGGAGATCTCATTAATAAAGGTCCTGATAGCACAGGGGTTTTAGCGTGGATCATGCAACAAAAAAATTGTCATGCTGTACTTGGCAATCATGACTTATACATCCTGCACAGCATCATTAACAATTTTAACTCTCTTAACACAACAGCACGAACTTTTATAAAAAAACCTGATGCCATTGACTGGTTATTACAACTACCCCTATTGATCGAACAAGATGACTATTTATTCTGCCATGCAGGCATTCATCCTAAATGGTCTGATTCAGACATCAAAAACATTCTCAAGCTCCAAAATGATATTATAAGTGCCACTAATCTAAAAAAGTTTTATAGCCAGCCAAGTTGGCAAAGAGCACCCGAATACGACAACCATTTTTTCATCATGGCAGTTTTAACTGAAATGCGTTTTTTGAACCGCATAGATTTTTCACTTGAACAAGGTAGTGCAGATAATATGCCTAATGACCCAAATAAAGTAGCTTGGTTTGACATCACAGAAACTAATTATACTCAAAAACATATCTTCTTTGGTCATTGGGCCCGACTTAGCACCATAGAAAACAACCATGCTACCTGCTTAGATGGCGGCTATGTATACGGTAGAAAATTATTATGTCAAAGGCTTGATGATGGAAAGCTTTATAGCATCACAAACCAAGAACAAAAAACTTAATAATCTCAAAGTACAGAATAGAAAGAGCGGCGCCAACAGGCAACGTCACAAACCAAGATGAAAAAATACCTCTAACAACCCTAAGGTCAATAGTGCCTATACCTCCCATCAAGCCAACCCCAAGGACCGCACCAACCAATGTGTGTGTAGTTGAAACTGGCATGCCAAAAACAGTTGCACAAATAACTGTAAATGCCGTTGCAAACTGTGCTGAAAAACCTCTTATGGGTGTTAATGATGTGATCTTAGTGCCAATAGTTTCAATAATTTTATACCCATACATGCTGAGCCCTGTAACAACACCAAGCGCACCAATCACAGTAACCCATCTAGGATGATCGTGTAATGACTCGTTACTTAAGATAGTGATCACCCTAGATAATGGGCCAATCGCATTTGCAACATCATTCCCCCCATGTGCAAAAGCCATTGCTGACGCAGTAAATATTGCCAACACACCAAACATGCGCTC
>JAURNZ010000023.1 GCA_030829925.1 Gammaproteobacteria bacterium
CCAAAAAACATCAATAATAGGTTCGACAGGTTTTTCAGTTGCAACTCTCACCACCTCATAATGACCCGTTAAACCCATGCAAACCTCTTGATAGGTTGGGTTTTCAATAGAACCACCCATATATCGTGGAAGCATATTTAAACTTGTATCATGCTTTGCAAGATCTGCTTCAACACACCAAAAACACCCACCTGCAAAATAAATTTTTGTTTTCATAGACACTCCGGTTTGAAATTTAACACCAATGAGTTTATGCAATATCGCTTACCTGTTGGCTCAGGTCCATCATCAAATACATGACCTAAATGCACATGACATTTTGCACATTTAACTTCTTCTCTGATCATGCCATGACTATGATCTTGAATCAATTCTAATTCACCATCAGCATCAAAATAACTCGGCCAACCTGAATAAGAATTATACTTGCATTGACTTGAAAAAAGAAGTTGATCACAGGACACACAATGATATGTACCTACCTCATAAAAATCATTATATTTTCCACTAAAGGGTGGCTCTGTACCACCGTGCCAACAGATGGCTGCAATGTTATTAGGTAAATTTTTTTTCATAAAGCCTCCATACTTATATTAACATATCTTGCATGAAGGAAAATATTTTTACTTTGACGTTAGTGAATTTGAATCAGAGTTATCGTTATTTAACACTTTTGACTCACCAAATAAGCCATGATTCGTGCTAGAACAATGTGTGCGTAATGCGTTTAGCGCCGGAGAATACCGTGCTAATAAATCAAATATTTCTTTATAGAATGAGTTTTTTGTATGTTTAACATAATTTTTTATATATTTAGGATCACCCTCTACACATTGTTGATTAAGATACTTTTCATTTGAAAGGAGAATACTATTTTTTAATTCTGGTAAAACATATCCCTCAGGAATAAGGACATCATTTTCTTTCGGATCAAGATAATACATTTGTGCCACTAGAAAACTGTAATCAGGGTAGACAATCGTTAGCATATCTAGTATTGCGTGATCATGATTAATAAAGTCCTCATCATTTAATATACATTCTAAAAACTCAAAAAACTTAACACATGATTTATCTCTAATGCTTTTGGGCAGGCCTTTTTGAAGCGTATTTCTACCACTACCATAAAAAACATTTGCTGAATTTAAATCACCAAATAACATATTTGATAATTCATTGATCATACTGCTTACTAAATCAGGTTTATAAGTTAAAAGCATATCTTTATGATTGACATACATAAACTTAAGTATATTTATATTAAATGGGTCAGACTCATCAACTTTAAAATGCCCATCACCATCAAATATAATATACGGTGGACATATTGTAACTTTGCCATTCAGCCTTGAATCGTTATATTTTTCATAGACAGACTGGGTGGCTGTATTTGACCTTGCTTTGATTGCTGTAATGGTGCCTTCGTGTAAGTCTAGACCTATGGCTGCATAGTAAGGCGTCATAAAATTAAGCATGTTTTCTGGCATATCAAAACTAAAACCATGGGAACTTAATCTTATAATTTTTATTGAATCGTCCATTCTATTTTCTGCGCTCAAAAAAAGCATATCACTCAGCACATCTACGGGTTGTGTTTTCATTACGATAAATTCACCTTGAATATGCTTTATTAAGTCTTCCACTTTAGACTTATCTATTCGTCCAAGCGTGCTATTCCAAATATCCTGAACTAGGTTTCTAAGTAAGTATTCAAGGTGATTTTTATGATTACTCATAAACTTAACGTTCGTATATCTGTATATTTCATGTTTCAAATCGAATTCTTTATGGTGTGTTTGATCAAGAAAGTTCTGAACAAATACCTCAATAGGCATGATGCTTAAATATAACTTTAGTTCAGTGTAAATATCCATTTCTTGTGATCTTGGCACTTCTTCGCCAGCAGCCAATTTTAAAGCCATCGTTAAAGAATCAATATCAAGAAAATTTGTTATTTTTAAAGCATGCAACTCTAAACATTTATAACCTGTATTATCAGGATCTTTTGTCAGCACATTGTGTAATACATTAGCAACGGTTATTTGATTCAAGATCGTAAAGAACAATCTATCTTTCAATCTAAGTGTTGTATTCTCAAGCGGCATTCTAATTAGATGCCTCATTTGTGACTTTAAAGTTCCGATGCTTTCTACATTTAAAAGATATTCTTTAGCACTTGTAATAAGTTCTTCTGGAAAATTTTTAACAAAAGATTCAAGTTTCTCTACTGATCTTTCCCCCTCGAAGCTCTCGACAAACGCCAACAAACTCTCTGATAGTTTTTCATAATTGTTCATAATATTAGTATGACTTTATAACCTTAAAAAAACATTAAATATCAAACCGAGCAAAAGCCGTAAATTAAGCCCACACCTGCATATATTTGACATTTAAAATCTTTTGAGGTTAAATGGCTGAATAATAAATTAATCTTTTCAGGAGATAGTTATGAATATAAAAAAAATCTTATTAACAACAATCCTAGTATCCAGCACATTTGCAACACAAGACCCCTGGGAAAACTTTTGCCCAATCAGTCGAGTCGTTGTTGAAATACTTCAAAATTGCAAAGACACCCCAAGCTGCAAACAATCCTGCCATATGATGTATAACATTGCGCTTGCAAGTGGATCAGAATCAGGCTTTGAAGAAACACTAGATGGCTTTGGCATTGATAACACCTACTGTGATTCAATTGAAGATGCCAACGTTAACGTGTTTAAAGCATGGTCAAACGCAATCATTGAAACTGCAGAATATCAAAGAACATTACAAAACTGTTAAATTCTATCTACAAAACTGGCTAGATGATTAACATTACTAGCCAGTTATGTTATCTTAGCAATCATATTTGGAGAAAACGCGTGGTTGCAACATCAATGGATCAACTTGTCTCTCTCTGTAAACGCAGAGGATTTATCTTTCAATCAAATGCCATTTATGGTGGTTTACAAGGCATATATGACTTTGGCCCCCTAGGCGTTGAACTCAAAAGAAATTTAATTCAATCCTGGTGGACATCCATGATTCATCACCGAGATGACATCTATGGCTTGGATGCAGCGATCTTGACGCATCGCCAAACACTCTATCAATCTGGTCATGAAGATACGTTTTCCGACCCTATGGTTGATTGTCGGTCTTGCAAAATGCGTTTTAGAGCAGATCACATTGATGGCAAATGTCCATCTTGTGGCAGTACAGACCTCACAGATGAGCGCCCTTTTCACCTTATGTTCAAAACACAGATGGGACCTGTCGCAGATGATGCATCATTGGCTTATTTGAGACCAGAAACTGCACAAGGCA
>JAURNZ010000024.1 GCA_030829925.1 Gammaproteobacteria bacterium
CCATAGATTCTTTGTAGCATTTCATTGTCTGAATCACCACGCCAATAGGCACCAGCAACCTTAGTTAACTTAAAAGCACCTAATAAACCAGTGTTTGGGACATGTGGCCCTCGACAAAGATCAATAAAGTCACCTTGTTTATAGAGGGAGATGGTTTCAGATGCATCTAGATCACTTATAATTTCAGCTTTATAGTGTTCACCTTGTTCTTTAAAATAAGCAATCGCTTTATCTCTTGGCCAGACCAAGCGCTCAACTGGCAAACGTTGCTTAACAATTTGTTTCATCTTTTTTTCAATCGCAGGCAGCTCTTCTAGTTTAAATCCAGCTGGATGAGAAAAATCGTAATAAAAACCCTTATCAATCACAGGTCCAATGGTGACTTGCACATCTGGATATAAAGTCTTTACAGCATGGGCAAGCAAATGTGCTGTTGAATGTCGAATAACATCCACCCCATCTTCACTGGTTGTATTTAAAAATTGAACACGCGTGCATTGATCAATCGACGTGCTTAAATCTAAAATACAATCACCGACTTTAGCAGCTACCATGTGTTTTAATTTACAAGACTTGACCACATCAGCGAAAGACTGAGAGGCATTAACTTCAATGTTTTTATCAATATTTTCAACGTGTAATATACTCATTTATACCTTCTTTAAGCTCCAATCATTAAAAAAAAACATTATATCATTGCAGCTTGAGAGAAACCACATTTATAATAAGAATTTATGGCTAAATAAAAGATAGGTATTATGAATAGACAGCGATCACATTTAACCCTTGGATTAAAGTACTTCGAGATTCAGTTAGGCATCTTAATCAGTTATGTCTTTTATCATGGACCACACACACCATCCAACTTTGGACTTTCTGCATTGGGTGGTCTAATCGGATTTATTTTATATCGTCAAATACATGGTCAATCGAGAGATGTTGGTTCGTTGCCACTCGCAAACATCTTAATTACCTTAACTCTGTGTCACTGGTATTGGGTTGGCAATACTCAATGGAATATTCATATCTTGATCATTAGTATTTGTCTAGCATTGGCTTATTTTCCATTACTTAAATTCAAACATTTATCTAAAACAAAAGTGCTACCACATGCATTGATATTTATCGCTGCCATTATCGTTTCTAGCATGATTAAAAACATTCTAACTTACTGGATTTTTTTCAATATTATTGCAAGCATCTATTTAATCAAACTCATGCCACGCACACTCATCATTGGCTTACTTAGAACTATTTTTGCTGTTTGCTTTAGAGTGCGTTTAGATGGTCTTGAACATTATAATAGTAGACGTAAAAGAATTGTCATTGCCAATCATCAATCATGGCTTGATGGACTGCTTTTGTCTGTATTCTTACCCAATGAGCTTACATTTGCAGTAAACCGATTTACAGCACAACGCTCATGGTTTAAATATTTTGATTTTTTAAACGACCACGTTGCACTTGATCCATCTAAACCACTTGCTCTAAAAACATTAATAGAAGCTGTGGAACAACATAAGACAGTTGTTATCTTCCCTGAAGGAAGGCATACCGTAACCGGTGCATTAATGAAAATTTATGAAGGGCCAACCATGGTTGCCTTAAAAACAGGCGCCGACTTCATTCCTATTCGCATCGAAGGCTCACAGCATTCTTATTTTTCAAGATACTTAAGAGGTAAAAGAAGACTATTCCCAAAAATCACGCTAGAAGTTATGGCACCTCGCAACATCAATCATGAATCTCCCAAAGTAAAGCAAGGCACTGTTTTATTTGACATTATGCAAGATCTAATGTTTTATTCCTCCCAACAAGAAATTGGTCTATGGCAAATGCTCCTTGAATCAAAAAAACTTTACGGTCGCAGACATGTGATCCTTGAAGACTATAAACATTGCCCTGAGAAATATGGTAAATTCACTCTAAAATCAGCTGTCATCGGGCATGCCATTAGCCACCTACTGCCTCATAGATGGGTTGGTATCTTACTACCAAATAGTGTCGCTTTTGCAGCCACATTGTTTGGGTTATGGTCACAAAATAAAAGCGCACTATTACTTAATTTCTCTATGTCATCAAAAGCATTGATTGACACAATTGAACCAATTGGCTTAAACCAAATCATCACTGCTAAAGCATTTATTGAACACCAAAAACTAGAACCCTTAATCGAAGCATTAAGAGACAAAGGCATTAAGATTGTTTACATTGATGACATCAAAATCAATCTCAGTTCAAAATTCATGGGATTAATAAAGTCACTCGGCTTTTGCAATCATCACGTTGATATGTCAGATCCAGCACTGGCACTATTATCCTCAGGCTCAGAAAAAACACCTAAAACAATTATTTTGACACACAAAAACCTCACCTCGCAAATCACACAAGCATGTACCAGCATTGACCTTCATGCAAAAGATGTATTGTTTAATACCCTACCAGCATTTCATGCATTTGGGCTGTCGATTGGTTTACTGGTCCCTATTTTGAGTGGTGTACGATCTTTCCAATACCCAAATCCATTGCATTACCGGTTAATTCCTGAACTCATTTATGGCTGTGATGCAACCATATTACTCGGTACAAACACATTCTTGAGAGAGTATGCTAAAACAGCACATTCATATGACTTTTATAACATACGTTACGTTTTCAGTGGCGGTGAAAAGCTACAAACAAGTGTCTTTGACGAATGGATCAAACGTTTTGCCATTGTAATTTTAGAGGGCTATGGAACCACTGAGGCATCTCCTTTGGTAAGCATTAATAATCGCATGTATCATAAGATAGGTACGGTTGGTAAATTAATACCCGACATGCAAGCAAAAATAACACCCGTTGAAGGCATTGAAACAGGTGGAGAGCTTTTCCTAAAAGGTCCAAACATCATGGCCGGCTACGCCACATGTCTAACGCCATTAAAATTAAATAAAGTAGAAAATGGCTGGTATCCCACAGGTGATATTGCCAGCATCGATGACATGGGCTTTATTACCATTCATGGTAGAAAAAGGCGCTTTGCAAAAATCAGTGGAGAGATGGTTTCATTAGAAGCCATTGAAAAAACCATTAATCAATATCTGCCCGAATCTAGCAACGCAGTGATTGCAATCAAAGATGAAAAGAAAGGTGAGGCTTTGGTATTGGTCACTGATGACCAAGCGCTAACCGCAAGAAAGTTAAGAAAATTGGTTCCTTTAGACGAGCTAAACAACCTAATGACCCCTAAGAAAGTTCATTTCTTAGAGGACATCCCTAAGTTAGCCACTGGTAAAGTGAACTACCCAATGCTTTTATTAAGCATTCAGTAGCCAATTACCATTGGATTGTCGGCATGCGACACCACTAGATTGAGAAAAGTTTTCAGATCCTTTAGCAACTAAGTCATATTTTCTACAAACTTCATCATCACCAAATGCTGGAGAGCCGGCTTTTAAACTATATGTGGTTTGATCGGATGTATCTTTCCAACGTTTCCATTGGTTAGACGCTTGATACTCTAGCATATTTGCCATCTTTAAACGATTCGCTTCAGACATTTTAGCATCTAGTGACTGCACCACAAATGCACCCACCAATGTACCTGCTGCATTGTATGATTGAGCATCACTTGCTGGAATGGCTAAACTAGTACCTGAAGCAACCACACCACCTAAATAACGATCTTTTTTAGCCTCTGCAAGCATTTGATCATCAGGAGATTGACTACAACCAGC
>JAURNZ010000025.1 GCA_030829925.1 Gammaproteobacteria bacterium
CCTAGAAACTTTATTTTTAGAGTGAGAGAATTTGAACAAATGGAGCTTGAATTCTTTGTTGCACCTGGTGATGACGATCATTGGTATGATTACTGGGTTAATGCACGTAAAGACTGGTGGATTAGCCAAGGCCTAAGTGAAAACAAGCTTAAACTTGACCATGCAACTACTGGTATTGCACATTACTCAAAAGCCACTACAGATATTCTTTATGAGTATCCACATGGGTTTGAAGAGCTTGAAGGTATTTCCAATCGCACTGATTTTGACCTTGGGTCTCATTCAAAAGATCAGAAATCACTAAACATTCAGGCACAAACACTCAATAACCATGCTTCAAATACAAAACTTACCACACCTGATCAATCGCAAAAACCTGTTGTGCCTTTTGTAATTGAGCCATCTGCAGGCGTCGAACGCGGTATTCTTGCACTTTTAAATGAAGCTTATCATGAAGAAATCCTTGATAATGGACAAACAAGAACCGTCTTAAAACTTGCACCACATCTTGCGCCTGTAAAAATAGCTGTTGTCCCATTGGCTAAAAACAAACCTGACATTATTCAAAAGGTACAAGAAGTAGCTTAACTGCTTAGAAAAGCAAATTTTGGCAGAGTTGAAATTGAAATGACTGGGAATATTGGTAAAGCCTACAGACGTCATGACGAAATTGGTACGCCTTGTTGTATCACCGTCGATTTTGACACCATTGCTGCTGAAGACAGCAAACCTGAATGGCATCAAACCGTAACAGTCCGCAACCGAGATACATTAAGCCAAGAACGTATTAGCATCAACAACCTAGTAAAACATTTGAAAGAGATTTATTTTATCGATTAATTTGCTTAGTCGTCATTCATAGAATGAATTATCATATATTTTGATTATGACTTAAAATATAAATAAAACAATAATAATATGAATGACTTAAAGGACAATTTTTTAAAATTAGTTCAAAGCGAATATCAAAACAAAGCCATTGCCAGGATAGAGGGTAAGCTTTTAAACGATTATTCTGAAAACCCACTAAGCTTTGAGCAACTTATAGAAAGCGGCTACACCGTTCATCTAGATTTGCAGCAATTGGAGCCTGAGACAAGACTTCAAGTTTGGAACAAGTTAATCAATAGTCAAACCCTTACAAAGAAAACCTACAACCCTTTTGAATATCGGAAAAACACCGATCAATTTGGCATTCTTCATGAAGAATACAACATATCATGGTTAGATCTATCGGGTATGTTATGGTCATACATGAGCCATCGCTGGCATAATCAAGCTTTCCACCACCCAGATAATTACGACATTTTCAGGTCAACAAAAGAACCTGAATTAATCATGCTTCGCAAACAAAATGTCAAACCTGAGACACAAACGTTTAAAGCAACCAAAGATAAAAATGTCATATCGATCCAGCTTTTACCAAATGAAATTCAAAATCTAAATAATAAATTATTTGCCAATACGCCCGATGAATATCATAAAGAAGCACATCAAAAGTTAACGCGTTTAAAAGCCATGAACTGCTCTTTTGCAACCCTGTCGGCACTAGTGATCTGGTTTTTATTTCAATACCCACCTTCGACAGCTTTTTTCCTTGGTGTTCTTGCTACTGTTGGGATTCCCTTTTTCACATTTGATTTAGCTTTGTTAGCCATCATTTCATTGGCTTCTATTCTGATATCTATAGGGATTAATTATATTTATTCAGTACTAACACCAGAGACAGATATTAATTTTTGGCAAACATTGAATAAAATTTGTTACAACATTGCCTTCTTTGTTATACCATTGACCATTTTAATTTGTATTCCTGCAGCAGCACTGAATGTTAATTTGTTAATCATTGCAGGCATTGCCGCCTTATTTGCTATCTATCATTACATATGCTTAAATGAATGGCATAATCAGGAATCTTCTTCCATTGTAAGCCGTATGGCAAGTATGTTTACCACCACCAGTAACGATCATGAAAAATCTATTAGAGACAATACACAATCGCCTGAATCTCAACCAAAATAATCTATTAACCATAGATTTATTTGATGAGTTTCTTAAAGAGAATGGCATAGCCATCTCAGATACACGCATCAAGCCTTTGAGAACCTACATCAAAAATGCTACAGAATTTATTTCGTTACAGCCAAAAATGGATGCTTTATATACCGGCACAAATGAGCAATTCGTACAAAGACTACTTGAAAAACAATTAATCATTCCAGAATTTTCTTTTTTTCGTGATCACATTACAGAAATAAGCAAAGAAGTTCAAAGCAATTGTAATGGGAAAGTTGCTGATTATATTCCTGAATTAAAAAACATAGACCCTAACCAGTTTGCTGTAAGCATCTGCACAGTGGATGGTCAAGTTTTCAACTTTGGGGATCATGAGACAGACTTTTGCTTACAATCAACAGCAAAACCAATTAATTATGCAATCGCTCTTGAAAGCCAAGGTGAAACATATGTACATAAACATATTGGTCGAGAACCCAGCGGCAAACGCTTTAATGAAGTAACGCTTAATGATCAAGGCTTGCCCCATAACCCACTTATTAATGCTGGTGGGATGATGTGCTGCGCATTGATCGAACCAGAATCCTCTTCAAGCTTAAGGTTAGATACCATCACAAAGGTTTGGCAACAGTTAACTAGAAGAAAACCCCTTGTATACGATAGCGCTGTCTACAAATCTGAAAAGTTAACTGCACATAGAAACTATGCTTTGGCACATCTAATGAAAGAAGTGGAAGCATTCCCAACTGATACTGATCTTGAGGAAACTGTAGACCTTTACATAAAAACATGTTCACTCAAAGTAAACACAGCTAATCTGGCAAGTGCTGCAGCTGTGATTGCTAATGGTGGCATATGTCCATTCACACATAAGCACATTTTTTCAAACACAACCATTAAAGACTGTCTTACAATGATGTCATTTTGTGGCATGTATGATTTCTCTGGTGAATTTGCATTTAAAGTTGGCATTCCTGCAAAATCAGGTGTTTCTGGAGCAGTCATGTTAATTATTCCAAACTTAATGGGAATTACCATTTGGTCTCCCAACTTAGATAGTTTTGGTAATAGTGTCAGGGGTGTAGAATTTGCTCATAAACTTACTGAGCGATTTAATTTCCATAACTTTGACAGCTTAATTGGTAATTGTCCAAAGATTAATCCTCGGATTCGAAAAAAAGTTTCTAAAGTTAAAGAAACAATTGATTAATTAACAATCTCTGCATCCAAAATAGATTTAATACGATTAAAATCATCGTTAGATTCAAGCGTTTGTTTTTTTTCTTCGAAAGCATTTTGTTTTTGTTCAGTCTGAATTTGGTCAACATTTTTATTCGTTGAATTAGAGCCAATTTCTATATTCAGTTTCAAATCGTACCCCATGTCTGAAAGGCGCTTTTCAATGCTCTTAATGGCTTTATCATTACGCAATGAAGCTTTATTTGAAGCAATACTAAACAAGGCAACTTTATCTTCTAATGACTCAAAGACCATGTGTTGTAATAATTGATTAGTCATCCCTATTAGATTCATTTGCAAAGCTATTTTAGGCCAATTTTCGTTTGTAAATGGCAAGGTTTCAAGATTCAACTTGGTTGGCTCTACTTTTGGCTTGTCTACAACAGGCTCATCTTGAGAGATTGGCCCTAAATCAATTTTTGAAGTGTTATCTTTAGCGACTAATGTTTTTTTTTTAATTGATTGACCTTGATTATCACTTGATTGATTGCTGGATAAAGGTTCGGAAATCTCTAGTCCAGACATCCAATCACTTGGATTTTGGGGCACAAAATGAAGAGACCTTGCAATCATCACCTGAAAAGCCATTTTCGAGGTTGGATACAGTGCTAAATCTTTCTTAGCTAGGAGGGCAATCTGTATCCAATTTTGTAATGAATCATCACTTTTATTAAGATCTTGCCACATAATTTCATTTAAATGTGATAGCCACTGATCTAGTAATTTAGACCAACTAAACTGATTTTTTGACAACCGTACGTACCAAGCTTTAGCTTCATCATGGTCTTTTGAAGCTATTATCTTTTGAAGTTTAGCTAATTCAAGCGCAGGAACTAAGCCAAGAGCATCTTCAACATCCTGGAGTTTGATTACTTCGTCACTTGATTGCAAAAGGATATGTTGCAGTGATGTCATTGCATCTCTAACACTACCATTTGCAACTTTGACTAATAAATCAATAGCATCAGATGCGACTCCTTTGCCAGAATCCTTGGCAACTTTAACCAAATGAACTGATAAGGCATCTACGGGCACTGGTTGTAATTTAAACTGTATACAGCGTGAGCGAACAGTATCTGGAATACGTTCAGGTTCAGTTGTAGCTAGTAAAAACTTTACATAGCTTGGAGGCTGCTCAAGCGTTTTAAGCAAAGCATTAAAACTATGGTTTGAAAGCATATGAACTTCATCGATCAGAAATATTTTAAACTTTGATCGCGTTGGTGGGTAATTTGCCATTTCAAGAATTTTGAGGGTTTCCTCAACTTTAGTTCTGGAGGCCGCATCAATTTCATAACAATCGAGGTCTGCACCATTTTTAATGCCTACACACGAATCACATTGTTTACATGGTGTTGAGCTCATACCTTGAGCACAATTTAATCCTTGAGCAAACAATCGCGCTAGTGACGTTTTCCCAACGCCTCTTGTCCCAGAAAAAAGATAGCAGTGATGAAGCAGTGATTGGTCTAACGCATTGGTCAGTGCCGTAACTGTTGATGCTTGACCGATGACTTCATTAAAAGCCTGTGGCCGCCACTGATTTGCTAAAACTTCAGACATACACGATGATTAATAGTGTCAGCCACATTCCGGCACCCGATTTGAATGCTGCCGCTGCTTCTTTCCAGATCTGACGGGGTTCACATTCTATCGCCGCGGAGGGGCTGACTGCTATAATATTAATAGATTGAGATAAAATTGCAACCCATAGTGTGTAAATTTATTGAAATCGTGTTAAAATTACATGTATAACTATCTTATTAAGGAGAGAAAAATGAGTGATGAAAATAATTTTGATTTAAGTAAAATCATGGATGCAGCTAAGCAGATGCAAGAAACACTTGAGCAAGCACAAGAAAAAATCAAGAGTACTGAATTTGAAGTTTCCGTTGGTGCTGGCGCAGTTACTCTTGTAATGGGTGGAGATTATAAACTTAAATCTTTAAAGATCTCTGATGATGCTCGTGGCCATGCAGGCTTAGAAACGCTATTGATCTCAGCTTTTTCTGATGCCGTTGATAAAATCACAGAAGACCAAAGAGGTCGAATCATGGATATGGCTAAGATGATCAATCCTGATGCTGACACAAATGCACAAGGTGAATAATTTTTTATGACCCCTCACCTTAAGAAGTTGATTGACAAACTTCAATTCTTGCCAGGCGTAGGTCCTAAAACGGCCATGCGCATGGCAATGAATATGCTAAAAGATAAAGATCTAACCAACCAGCTTGGACATACTATAGTTGAAGCTGTGGCTGCCATTAACCATTGTGAACAATGTCGAAATTTTAGTGAAGGTCCTAAATGTTCGATATGTAGTGACAATACAAGAGACCATAACATCATATGTGTTATCGAAACACCCTCTGACTTAATGAGTGTTGAAGAATCAATGTGCTTCACGGGTAGATACTATGTTCTAATGGGAAGAATATCCCCAATTGATGGCATTGGACCAGAAGATATAGGGATACCAGAGCTAATTAAACAGTGTGCTACACAACAAATCACCGAAGTCATACTGGCAACCAATTCAACTGTCGAGGGCGAAGTAACCGCTCAATACATTACAAACCAACTCAAACCACTCAAAATACCTTGTTCTAGAATAGGTTATGGCATGCCAATTGGTGGCGAACTTGAATACCTAGACGGCAATACAGTAAA
>JAURNZ010000026.1 GCA_030829925.1 Gammaproteobacteria bacterium
ACAACCTTTCAGGTTATGGATAGTGATGATCAACAACGTTTGATAAAAAAAATTCATAAAGAATATGGGTTGGATGAAGATAAGTGGCCAGCTAAGAAAACACAAAGTTTTATCAACCAACAAAAAGAACAAGGTAGACGCGCCAAAGATATTGGTGTGGAACGAAATCCTTTTACAGCGCAAATGATTACTGTATATAAACGTTATGAAGACATGTGTGAAACAAGTGCTTTAGTTGATTTTACAGAGTTGCTTCTTAGAACTTATGAATTATTGAGAGATGATGATGAGCTTCGTTTACATTACCAGTCTCGGCTTAATCACATTTTGGTAGATGAGTTCCAAGATACCAATGCTTTGCAATATGCTTGGCTAAAACTATTTGTTGGTGAAAACACACATGTCATGGTGGTAGGTGATGATGATCAATCTATTTATAGTTGGCGTGGCGCAAGGGTTGAAAATATTTTTGCCTTTGAAAAAGATTTTCCAGATGTATTGGTTAGCCGACTTGAGCAAAACTACCGTTCGACAGGAAATATCTTGGGCGCAGCTAATGAGGTGATCCACTACAATACCAATCGTATGGGTAAAAAGCTTTGGACCGAGTCAAATATGGGAGATAAGATTAGTATTTATCAATCCCAAAATGAATTTGATGAAGCAAGGTTTGTCGCCCATTACATTAACAAGTGTCTGCAGAAAGGCAAAAATTATGACGAGATTGCAATATTATATCGCTCTAATGCTCAATCAAGGGTGCTTGAAGAGCAGTTGGTTAAGCAGCAAATTCCATATAGAATTTATGGCGGGTTAAGGTTCTTTGATCGTGCTGAGATTAAAGATGCGTTAGCATATTTACGTTTGGTTTCTAATTTAAATGATGACGCCGCCTTTGAAAGAATCATCAATACCCCAACAAGAGGGATTGGGATGCAAACACTCGATACAGTCAGAGAGTTTGCGCGTGCAAATGGTGTTTCTATGATGTCTGCTACAAAAGAGATCACTCAAACTGATCGTCTGAGTGCTAGAGCAAAAGTTGCGCTTGAGAAGTTTGTAGAGTTACATCAGTCATGTTGTCAGTTAGTAGCAACACAATCATTAGATATTGCCTGCGACAAAATTATGCAATTATCTGGGCTAACAAGTTTATATCAGAATGATAAAACTGATAAGGGTCAAGCTAAACTAGAAAACTTATTTGAATTATTTAATGCAATTAAACAATTTACTGAACAACAACCTGAGTCAAAATTAACGGACTTTTTAAGCCAGGTCGCACTTGATGTCGGTGATGCGACACAACAAGGGGCTTCCAATGGTGTGCAGTTGATGACGTTACATGCTGCTAAGGGGCTTGAATTTGCAATTGTTTTTTTATTAGGTCTAGAGGAAGGTTTATTTCCACATAAAATGTCAGCTTCTGATCCAGAGAGGCTTGAGGAAGAAAGGCGTCTTTGCTATGTAGGCATGACAAGAGCCATGCAAAAATTATATTTGTCTTATGCCGAAACGAGAAGGCTTTATGGACAAGAGGTCTATCAAAGACCATCAAGATTTTTAGAGGAAATTCCGGAGAAATATCTAGATCCAATAAAGTTGGGTCAGAGTTATGATCCCTATGCTAACCGTCCTATGTCTTCGTCCTATGGTGGGTATCCAAAAAAAGCAGTTGTTGCAGCTAAAACTTCGGTCACTCATCATGCAGCCGACCAGAGTGAGGCTAACTTTCATTTAGGACAGCGTGTTAGGCACCCAAAGTTTGGAGAAGGGGTTATTTTAAATTGTGAAGGTGATTTGTCAGATGGCAGAGTTCAGGTGAAATTTAATGAGGCTGGTGTAAAGTGGTTGCTATCTCAATACGCCAATCTAGAGCTCTTGTAATTTGGATGTGATGCATGATAAGGGTTGGGGTATTAATGATTTCAATGATGGTGTTTGCTTGGCATGCCTGGCAAGACATGCATCAACCCATCTATTTGGTCTTAAATAACCCTCATCTTGACACACAAATGTTTGAAAAATTTCTAACTAAGCATCATGTCGGTCAGAAAAAAGTACTAAACTGGATAAAAGATCAGCCCTGGACCCAATCGGTTAATATAAGCAAGGTAGATGGTTCAACTTTTATCATAGATGTTCAAGAAAGAAGACCCGTTGCCCAGTGGCAACATGGGGGAATGGTAGATGATCGTGGGGAAATTTTCTTCCCTTTGGCTAGACACTATGATACGAAGCTCCCAACCATGCAAGTGCGGGCAAAAAATGTTAAAGAAGGCATACAGTTTGTGAATGTATTATCTCCTATGTTAAAAGAATTGAAAGCATATCCATTTACAGTCTTTAAAATGGAGCCCGTTGGTGATTGGGTTGTAAGAATTGCATCTAATAGATACTTAATATTTGGGACAATGGATTTAACTAAGCGCTTGCAAGTGGCAGAGCTTGTAGTCAAACGCTTACATGGCCACCATGAGGCATGGGGTCGTATTGATTTTAGATATAATAATGGATTTGCAATAAGTAAAAATCCTTTACGTGAGCCTTTTCATTGGCCAATGATTCAGTTATCATACGGGTGATTGAGGTACATAAAGTGTTCAAAACAAAACAATTACATACAGCAATTGACATAGGTAATGCAAAAATCTCTGGTGTTTGTGCATCTGTCGATGGCGAAGAAATAGTAATCAAAGGAGTGGCTGAGGCACCTGCTTTGGGAATTAAAAAAAGTTGCGTCATCAATTTAGATATGGCTGCACAGCAAGTTAAGAAAGTGATAAAAGAGCTTGAGTCTCAGACCAATAGTAATATTAAGCATGTACAGATTGGTATTTCTGGGGCCAATTGTTATGGTTTTAATTCTCATGGTGTAGTTGCAGTTAAGCAAAATGAAGTAGATACACATGATATTGCAAGGGTTTTAGAAGCTGCTAAAGCAGTTAAAACACCAGCAGATCAAAAAATTATACATGCCATTCCACAAGAGTATGCAATAGATGATCAAAGTGATATTCGAGAGCCTATTGGAATGTCAGGTGTCCGTTTAGAGGCAAATGTACACATTATTACTGGGTCAAGTGTCATATCCCAAAATATTGAAAAAACCATTGATCGCTGTGGTGTCGGTGTCCAAGGTATGGTGTTTAATGGCCTAGCATCAGCCTCAGTACTTGTGTCTCCAGAAGACAAAGAATTGGGTGTTGCAGTTATTGATATTGGTGCGGGGATGACTTCATTGGTATCTTATGTTGGTGGCGGTGTTCACCATACAAGTGTGCTGCCATGTGCAGGTGATGCTGTAACTGCTGATATTGCTGCAGCATTAAGAGTTCCTGTTCAAGAAGCAGAAAGACTTAAAGTAGAGCATGGAATTATGCTAGAGAACCATGATGAACATGAAACTATTGACGTGAATGGTTCAAGACTGAATAAAAACGTTAGCGCAAAGTGGTTGTCAGAAGTTATAGAAGCCCGTTATCAAGAAATTTTTTCATTAATCAAAACTGAATTAATGAAGCATGATTTAAAAGACCAATTATCTGCTGGTGTGATCATCACGGGTGGTGGCGCAGCTATTCCAGGCTGTATAGAGATGGCAGAGATGATTCTTGGGATGCCTGTTACGCTTTCGGGACCTGATATTGTGCAGTATGGCGACTTGCTATGCCACCCAAAGTACGCATCTTTAGCGGGAATTTTGCGCTTTTGCACAAATTCAGTTGAAAATTTTTCGCCAATGTGGCAACATCAGCGCAGGTACTCAAATGTAGTTCAGCGCTTTAAGAAGCTTTTTCAAGAAAATTTTTAGGAGAGGGAAATGGACTCAATTCATGAACACAAAGCAATCATTAAAGT
Source organism: Gammaproteobacteria bacterium (assembly GCA_030829925.1). GTDB lineage: Bacteria > Pseudomonadota > Gammaproteobacteria > Comchoanobacterales > Comchoanobacteraceae > JAURNZ01. Next base: position 3,862 of record JAURNZ010000026.1, read on the forward strand.
GATTGGTGTCGGTGGTGGCGGCGGTAATGCGATTGCTGAAATGGTCACTCAAGTCCAAGATGTAGAGTTTTATGTGGCTAATACAGATGCAATGGCTCTAGCTAATTCACCTGTGCCTGGTAAAATTCAACTAGGTGAAGAGTTAACAAAAGGCCTAGGTGCTGGAGCAGATCCAGAAATTGGGCGTCAAGCATCAGAAGAAAGTAGAGCACAAATTGAAGCTTTAATTAAAGACACAGATTTACTGTTTTTAGCTGCTGGTATGGGTGGTGGTACTGGTACAGGTGCTATCCCAGTATTTGCAGAAGTTGCTAAAGATCTTGGTGTATTAACTGTTGCAGTTGTTACAAAACCATTTTCGTTTGAAGGCAGTAAAAGAATGCAACATGCAGTCTCAGGTATTGAAACATTAAGTCAATTTGTTGACTCCTTAATTGTTGTTCCAAATAATAAATTACTGAGTGTTTTAGGCAAGAGTGTCTCTTTATTGGGCGCTTTTAGATCTGCTAATGAAGTTTTATTAGGTGCTGTTCAAGGTATATCTGATTTAATTACAAGACCAGGGTTGATCAACGTGGATTTTGCTGACGTTCGAACTGTAATGAGTGCCAGTGGTATGGCTATGATGGGAACGGGTGCTGCAAAAGGCGATATGCGAGCAAGAGAAGCTGCTGAATCAGCTGTTGCAAGTCCCTTGCTTGAAGATGTTGATTTATCAGGTGCAAAAGGAGTACTTGTTAATATTAGCGGTGGACTAGATATGACCATTGGTGAATTTGAGACGGTCGGTGATACCATACGTCAATTCACATCTGACAACGCAACTGTTGTTGTTGGTACTGTTGTAGATACAACTTTAAATGATGAGTTGAAAGTAACTGTGGTTGTAACTGGTTTAACCCAGAAATCATCTGGTTCAAGATTTGGTGTCAGACAACAATCAATTTCTAGACCCATGCCAAGAAGAGTAAAAGAAATACCAAGTAGTACAGATGTCCCAGAATTTAAAGACAGTGAAGAAACTGATTTATTAGATGTGCCAGCTTTTTTAAGGCAGGAAACTGAAAAAGAGAGTTAATCATGTACCAAAGAACTTTGAGAAGCTGCATAGCAGCCAACGGAATTGGTGTGCATTCTGGGTCACCAGTCAAAATTTGGATTAATCCGGCGCCAGCAAACACAGGTATTGTTTTTAGACGAAGAATCAATGGCGTTTTAAAAAGTATACCTGCTAGTATAGACCATGTTATTGATACACGGTTATCAACTTGTTTAGGGTTAGAAGATGTTAAAATTGGTATGGTCGAACATCTTTTATCAGCCATTGCCGGTCTAGGTATAGATAATTTATTTATTGATATTGAAGATGACGAACTGCCTATTATGGATGGTAGTGCCGCACCTTATATTTTCTTGCTACAATCTGCAGGAATCAAAGAACAGTGTGAAGCCGAAAAAGTATTTTTAGTTGTTAAGAAAAAAATTCAAGTTGGCAATGAAAAACAATATTGTTCGATCGAGCCACACAATGGCTTTCGTGTTGAGTTTAAGATCGAGTTTGATCATCCATCATTTAATGCTGAAAACCAAACTGCAATATTTGATTTTTCGTCTACAACTTACTTAACATCACTCTGCCGAGCAAGAACATTTGGCTTTGAAAAAGATCGTGAACTTTATAAAAAACAAAATCTAGCGCTAGGGTCTAGTTTAGATAACGCTGTCGTACTTAGCGAAAATAGTATTATGAACGACCGTGGCTTAAGATACTATGATGAGTTTGTTCGTCATAAAATTTTAGATGCTATTGGGGATTGTTATTTATTAGGTTATCCAATCATTGGTCATTTTAAAGGCTTTAAATCAGGTCATACCCTTAATAATCAACTATTGAATATGTTGCTGGCAGACAAAGACTCGTATGAGCTTACAACCAACGTTGATGTGGCTCTTTATCAAGAACCTGACAATATTATTTCACCACAGGTAGTCAGTCACTTACAATCTGAGAGTATTAAAAGCCAACATGAAGTTGAAGCTTAGTGGGTATCACTTAATCCTCTTTTAGCTAGTTTTTCTAATGCTTTTTGCAGTTTAGGGTTTTTAGCATTTTTGCTTAACCTGACTAAATCTTCTGCATCTGCCTGTTTCATAGTTAACTCTACGGGTGTGGATTTTGGTCTAGCCAGCGGTTCATGGTGTTTGTTAGTAATTGTTAATTTACACCCATTTGGTAAGCACTTTTTAATTTGATGATGTCTAAGCTTTAACCAACTGAGCCATGTTTCATTTGTAATGAGAATGATTTGTCGGTCTTTCTCAATACAAGTTATTTGGTCTAAAATGCGAGCAGGCACAATTTTCTTTAAAGAACTTAAAGTTTTTTCGGGATTTCTAATTGATAAGTGTTTATAAATAAACTTTCTTATCAAATGTTTGTTGTTAAAGTCTGTTGTCATCTAAAAAAATCTGTTACAATCATCTTTTAATATTTAGTATTTTGAGAGAATATTCATGCGTATGCTTCAAAAAATCTTCGGATCAAGAAATGATCGATTAGTAAAACAATACCGTGTCGCATTAAAAAAAGTCAATGACTTTGAACAAGAATTAGAAAATTTAGGCGATGATGCTTTATGTCAAAAGACACAAACATTTAAAGATCGCTTAGCATCTGGTGAAACGCTTGAGGATATTAAGTGCGAAGCTTTTGCTGTTGTCCGTGAGGCTGCGAAAAGGGTTTTAAAAGAAAGGCACTATGATGTTCAAATCATTGGTGGCCTTGTTCTTCACGATGGTAAAATAGCAGAAATGTCTACCGGTGAAGGGAAAACGTTAACATCTACGTTGCCTTGTTATTTAAATGGCCTCACTGGTCGAGGTGTACACCTTATAACTGTAAACGATTATCTTGCTAAACGGGATCATGATTGGATGGGGCAGATTTATCGATTCCTTGGTTTGACCACAGGGGTTGTTGTGCCTGACATCACTAAAGAAGAGCGCAAAAAAGCTTATGAGGCTGATATTATCTATGGTACAAATAGTGAGTTTGGTTTTGACTATTTAAGAGATAATATGGCTTTTAACCCTGAGGGGAAGGTGCAAAGAGCGCATGTATATGCTGTTGTAGATGAAGTTGATTCTATTTTGATTGACGAAGCTCGTACTCCGTTGATCATTTCAGGTCCAGTGAATGAAAGCTCAGATCTTTACAAAACAATGCACAATATTGTTAGAGAGCTAAAACAGTGTAGTTCTGAAGAAAGTGATGATGGTGATTTCACTATTCATGAAAAAGAACGTCAGGTGCATTTGACAGACCAGGGTCATCAATCTGTCGAAGATGCTTTGATTAAAGCTGGATTGATTAAGAAAAATACAAAATTATTTGATTCTGAAAACATCAATTTACTACATTATTGTTCTGCTTGTTTGCGTGCAAACTTTATGTTTAAGGCCAATGTGGATTATATTGTGAGACAAAATCAGGTGTTGATCATTGATGAGCACACTGGTAGAGCGATGTCGGGTCGTCGTTGGAGCGATGGCTTGCACCAAGCCGTAGAAGCAAAAGAGGGCGTTGAAATACAAAAAGAGAATCAAACCCTAGCATCGATAACTTATCAAAATTACTTCTTATTGTATGAAAAGCTATCTGGCATGACTGGTACGGCCGATACAGAAGCAGTTGAGTTAAATGAAATCTATAATTTAGAGGTTGTCATTGTACCAACAAACAAGCCAACTGCAAGAACAGATCATCCAGATGTTTTGTACCTTAAAAAAGAAATGAAATATCAGAAAATTTTAGAAGACCTAGAGCTGGCTCATAAAAAACAGCAGCCAGTGTTGGTCGGTACAACTTCAATTGAAAACTCTGAATATCTATCTTCTTTGCTGAAGAAAAAGAAAATCAAACACAATGTGCTCAATGCAAAATTTCATGAGCAAGAAGCATTCATAATCGCTCAGGCAGGGTGTTTAGGTGCCATTACCATTGCAACGAATATGGCTGGTCGTGGGACAGATATTATTTTAGGAGGCAATCCTAAATTTGCAATTGCCCAACTTAAAAAGCCAGATCAAAAGAAGATTGAAGCCATTGAAGCAAAACATAAAGTAGAACAAGAAAAAGTAAGATCTTTAGGTGGTTTATATGTGCTTGGCACAGAGCGACACGAGTCGAGACGTATTGATAATCAGTTGCGTGGTCGTTCAGGTAGACAGGGAGATCCCGGCGTATCAAGATTTTATTTATCTTTAGATGATAATTTAATGCGAATTTTTGCAACTGACATGACAGCTGGCATTATGCAAAAAGTTGGAATGAAAGATGATGAGCCACTCACTCACCCATGGTTTAATCGTGTGGTTGAGAAGGCGCAGCGTAAAGTTGAAGGACACCACTATGATATTCGTAAACAACTGCTTCAATTTGATAATATTGCAAATGATCAGCGTCAGTTAATTTA
>JAURNZ010000027.1 GCA_030829925.1 Gammaproteobacteria bacterium
GGAATTCAATTCATCAACAGAATTTTCTTCAGAAGTGGTATCTTCAATAACAACATCATCTTCAGTAAGTGAGTGTTCAGTTGTTATAGGCTTTAATTCTTCTGAAGGTTTAACAAATTTTTCTTCCAGATCAGGGTGAGGTGAATCGACATTATCTTTATTTATTAAATTTTGTTCAGTAGCTTTTTGTGATGATGTGTTTTTATCCTCAGTTAATTTTTGGATAGATTGTTCAATGTCTGCGACCATTAGATCTTGTTTAGGTTCAAGCCAAAATTTCTTTGCAGCATAGGCCATTAATAGGACCAAGGGAATCCCAAAACCTAAGAACAATGGGTTAAACCCAATGCCGCCAACAATGGCTACAAAGATTACCATCATCATAATAAATGAAATATACGTGGTAGATATCCCAAGTATAAAATGTTTTCTTTTAAAGTCACGATATTCATTGAAGGTAAATAATATTAAACTTAAAACCCCAAGAGCAAAAATAGGTGCTGTAAAATAAATAGTGGCACCCACGCCAAATCCAATTATAAAGTGAAGCGCCATTGAAGATAAAATCAATAAAGCATCTGCAGTGAGTCGATATGGAATGTTTTTGATGTAAGGCTGTTCCATTTGCACTAATTTGGCTTCAAGTTCCAAAATCGTAAAGCATTTTAATGCGTTGTCATCTATAAATTCTCCATCGTTGTTTTGTAAAAGAGCTTTTATTTGTGCTAAGCAATGGTTGCTAAGCTCTCTAGAAGGCTTTTGGTCGGCGCTATCTCCACCCATAGCACCAATCATACCCCTTAGGTATAAAGTGATTTTTTCATGGTCATAAGTCTTTTGATCAAGTGTTGCAACAAGTGGCATTGATCGGCTAAAAGATTTTTCAAGAAGCTCAGATGTCTCTTTATTTTTAGCCTTAAAAGCTTCAAATTTTTTTGCTTGATAGATAGCTTTTTCAACTTTGTGTGCATCATTTGCACCAATAAGTTTGGTCAATTTACTCCTTGGGTGTGCATTTTCATCATAGTCTTCATTAATTAATGATTGAACTTCCTTTTTAAAAGATTCTATATCTTTGTCTTGCAGTTTATCAAAAAGGTTGTTTTCTTTTCCTATTTTCAAAAAGTTTGTAAAGGTACCTTCTTTTAATTCATTCAGAATAATGAAGTCATTTTCTAATTCAATAACTTTGTTGAAATACTCTTGGTACTTTAAATAACTCTTAATTTCTTGACGTGCTTTAATGGCTAAAGCAAAAATATAACCAGATAGCATTAAAGTGATAAGTCCTAGCGATAGAACAATGGTTGCAAGAAAACCTGATGATTGAAAGGTTACATCTGCTACATCAGTAAGGTTATAAAAAAAGATTTCTGCAGTTACTGCCAAACTCAAAATGAGTTTAGTAAACTCAGTTGTGTTTTTAAAGATGCCTGGTGAACCAAGGTATTGAACGGCATTTTTAAAAGTAAAGCCAATGGATAAGCTCATGACAAGAAATGCAGGTGCTAGTACAAGTAAGGTTGGGCTGAAAACACTAAATAAAGTCAATATGATAATGACCGTGCCAAAAAAACAAAAAAAGCCATGTGCAAAGAGTTCATTACAATAGCGATAGTTTACTTCTGGGACATCATTACATTTAGTTTCTATGTAATGATTGCAAGCTTCAATGGCAGCCAATAGCGTCTGATCATCGGTGTTAGTTGCTTTTAAAATTAATTCTTCTCTGAGTTTTATGAGCGCTTGCTGGTCATGAGCTTGATCAGCAAGGTTTTTATATTCATTAAAAAGCGCTTGAGGATCTATTTGTGATACTGAAACTTCTTCAATTTCAGTTGTTTCTTGTAATTGGTTTAATTCACGTTCTGCCATGCTTTTATTATAGCTTAACTATAGAAACTATAATTGATTATAAGACCTAAAGACTTAAAAAATGTGTCTTTTTTTATTGGTAAAAGTTTATGAAATAGATTAAATTAACAACATGCATGAATTAAATGATCATATTGATAACCAATCAGAAACTTTTAAATTAAATCGAAGCCATCAATTAAAGCAACTTAAGGAGATGCAGGCAGATTATGCATTGCTCGGTTGTCATGATGAGGTTGATGTTCAGGTTAATTCTAAAAAGAAGTCATATGGCATTCGTACGCGACTTAAATGGTTGTTGGATGATGCACAACCTTTTCTTGAAATAGGTGCATTGGCTGCGAAAGGGACCGATCAACCTTTGGGTGGAGGTGCAGTTGCAGGCCTAGGTTTTGTCTCAGGTCAATTGGTTGTTGTTTTTGGGAACGATCATCAAGTAAAAGGCGGTACATTAAATGTTTACGCCTATAAAAAATGGGCTAGAGCCCTTGAAATCGCTTTAAAGCATAAACTACCATACATCAGTTTAGTTCAATCTGCAGGCTATGATTTAGACCTTGAAAAGCGTTCTAAATCAAATGGTTTAGCCATGCCTCATTTTGCAACTTCTGGAAAAGAATTCTACATGATGTGCCAGTTGTCTCAGCAAAAGATTCCAAGTATTTGTCTCGTTTTTGGATCATGTACGGCAGGGGGCGCTTATCAACCTGCATTGTCTGACTATACAATATTTGTTTCGGGTGAGGCAAAGGTATATTTGGCCGGGCCTCCTTTGGTTAAAATGGCTACTGGTGAAGAAAAGACACACGAACAATTGGGTGGTGCTCAAATGCATGCAAGTGAGTCTGGTTTAGCAGATTTTTTAGCTGAGAATGATTATGATGCATGTATGCAGTGTCGCAAACTTATGACACAAATTATCCCTCAAAACATAGCGAATCAAAGTGATTTTCAACCACCCCAGTTAGAGCATGAAAGCTTGTTAGGATGGATAGATCCAGCACTTAAATATTCAGTTGATATGGGGGCATTATTAGCGCGTATTTTAGATCATCAAACATGGTATGCTTTTAAACCAAACTTTGGAACGACCTTAATGTGTGGCTGGGGAAGTATGATGGGACATCCTGTCGCCATCATCGCCAACAATGGCAATTTAACCAAAGATGCATCTTTAAAGGGTGCTTCTTTCATTCAGTTGGCCAATCAACAGAATAAGCCCATTGTGTTTATTCATAATAATACAGGCTTCATGGTCGGTGAATCAGCAGAAAGATCTGGCATTATCAAGGCTGGTGCAAGTTTTATCAAAGCAATGAGCACGTCAACGGTCCCACATGTATCACTTATGGTGGGTGCGTCTTATGGTGCTGGTACATATGCCATGTGTGGCCCAGGTTTTGAGCCAGATTTTACATTTGCTTGGCCATTAAGCAAATGTAACGTGATGGGGCCAAGCCAATTGAGTGGTGTTATGGCTATGATTAAGAAAAAACAAGCAGATCCTGAAAATGATCAAGTCAAATCCCTTGCAGAAAAACAGGAACAAGCATTCACTTTAGCAAGTGAGCTGGCTATTGATGGCGTTATTGATCCAAGAGATACAAGATCATTATTAAGTTTTTTAATGCATGTGTTTGCTCAAAACCCAATCCAAGGGAACGTGGATATAGGGGCCGTTCGTTTTTAATATGCCCCGGCTTTTAATCATCAACCGCGGTGAAATTGCAAAGCGGATACATTCAGCAGCACAATCTCTCGATCTTGACGTGCACTTGGTATATGAGCCAGGTGACACGCACCACCTTGATTCAGATGTGTCTTGTCACTTGATTGATAATTACTTAGATCAGGATGCTATTTTAGAGCTTGCAAATAAACATCAGATTGATTTCATTCATCCAGGCTATGGCTATCTTTCTGAAAATGCATCATTTGCCAAAAAAGTAACCGAACACAAGATCGGATGGGTTGGTCCAACACATGACGTAATTGATCTTTTTGGAGATAAATTTTCGACTAAATCATTGGCCCAAACATTAGGTATTCCAACTTTAAAAAGCACGAATGATCTAAAAGATTTAGAGACATGGCAAGGTGCTATCATGGTTAAAGCCAGTATGGGTGGTGGTGGTCGTGCCATGCAGGTTGCATCGTCTTTGACTGAATGTGATGCTGTGATTGCGCGTGTGCAAGCAGAAGCTAATTCAATTTTTAAA
>JAURNZ010000028.1 GCA_030829925.1 Gammaproteobacteria bacterium
TGATGATGTTTTCAACTGTGTGCATGACTTGTTTTTCGTCAACAAATGCCATCTCTAAATCCAGTTGGGTGAATTCTGGTTGGCGATCTGCGCGTAAGTCTTCATCTCTAAAACATCTAACGATTTGGTAGTAACGATCAAATCCACTGATCATTAATATCTGTTTGAGTACTTGTGGTGATTGAGGCAGGGCATAGCAATGTCCTTGTTGGGTTCGGCTAGGGACTAAGTAGTCTCTGGCACCCTCTGGTGTAGGTTTTGTTAAAATCGGCGTTTCAATATCAACAAAAGTTGCTTCTTCACAATAGTGACGTAGTTTAGCCATGGCTTTAGCCCGTAAGCGAATGTTATGTTGCATCACTGGGCGTCTAAGGTCTAGGAATCGATAAGATAATCTTGTATCTTCTTTAGGCAGATGAAAGTCATCGCCAATTGAGAAGGGGGGGGATTTAGCATGGTTATGGATAACCATGGTTTCTGCTACGACCTCATAGGCGCCTGTTGGTATTTTGTTGTTGATGGTTTCGGCAGTTCGATGTCTGACTAAACCTTCAACCCTTATGACGGCTTCAGCACGAAGGCTTTCGGCTGCTTTGAATATATCGGCTTGTTCAGGATTAAAAACGATTTGAACAAACCCAGTATGATCACGTAGGTCCACAAAAATAACACCACCGTGATCACGTCTATATTGGACCCATCCGTTAAGTGTAATCTTTTTTGAAATGTCTTTTTCACCGACTAGGCCACAATAATGGTCGCGCATAATAATTCCTTATCAATTTAATTGTTACTGTTTATTCGTCATCATGTTCTTTAGGACTGATGATGCCGAGAGAAATAACCCATTTCAAAGCCTCTTCAGTCGATAAGCTAATGGGTCGGATGTCTTTTTTAGGGACTAAAACGATAAAACCGGATGTAGGGTTGGGAGTTGTTGGGATGTAGACAGATATGAATGTCTCATCACTGATGCTAGATGTGTCAAAATCTTCGCTTGATTCATTAGTAATGAATGCTACGCTCCACATGTCTCGTCTTGGGTATTCAACCAAAACGACTTCATTGAAAGTTTTTGTATCAGATGAAAAAAGCGTTTTCATAGATTGCTTGGATGCATTGTAAATGGATCGGATGAGAGGAATTTTCTTTAGTATCCGTTCCCATGCTTTGACAATTTTCTTACCAATATAAAGATTCACTACCCAGCCAGATAGAAGAATGAGAATGAGAATGAATACAACGTCGATCCCTGGAATTGTTATGTTCAAAAATGTTGTGGGTAGGTATTTATTAGGAATTAAGTCGAACACATGACTGGCGAGTTGCAATACAAATCTGACAACAAAGACTGTGATGATGAGAGGGATCCAGAAAACCAAACCAGATAAGAATGTTTTACGTATTGAAGCGAAAAGATTAGTCATAAAATTCACTTTGTTTCACTTGTTGATGCTTTGGGTTTAATATAATTATCTTTGTACCAGCCCCCGCCTTTAAGTACAAATCCTGAGGCAAATAATTGTTTTTTCAAAACACCTATCTCACATTTTGGGCATGTAACTAGAGGCGCTGCGTCAAATTTTTGCAACGCTTCATGTTGATGACCACATGATTGGCATTCATATTGATTTAATGGCATAATATAACCTTAAATTGCTTGTTTATAACTCACATTATAATAAAGCAAAAAAGAATTTTTGTTAAGTTTTTTTCTTGTTAAATACTACAAAAAAGAGCATTTTAGCTAAAAAAAGACTTAATTTGAGTCTAAATTAAGAATTTTATTACCGAATGAAAGATCATCACCCAAAAACATTATTAACTCAGGCTGTCCATCAGGCCGTAGATAGGTATTTCTCAAAAGTCGATGATTATGAGCTAGCTGACTTGCACGGCCTTGTGACAGGTGAGGTTGAAAAAATTTTGCTATGCTATATATGGGAGTACACAAAAGGTAATAAAAGTAGAATGTCTAGGATATTAGGCTTATCAAGAGTGACGTTAACGCGTAAACTTGAAAAAATAGAGGATTTCTTAAGTGATCAATACAAAAACTAGTCGTGTAGATGTACTATGCCAGGATTTAGCGCTGGCACACCATTTGTTTGCCAAGTTTAATTGGGATGATCTAACTTATACGCATTTGACAGCAAGACATCCTGAACGAGATAGTTATTTTATTATGCCTTTTGGACTGTTGTTTTGCGAAGTGATGCCGGATCAACTGTTAGAAGTTGATTTTTCAGGTAACCTCATCAATGGCCCTAAATCTGGATATAACCCAACAGGTCATGTTATTCATGGCTCAATTTATCAAGCAAGACCAGATGTCAATGCAATCTTTCATTCACATACCTCAAGCAATGTTGCCGTTGCGACCCAAAAAGAGGGGTTATTGCCTCTCAGTCAATGGGCCTTACTGTTTTATGAGCGCATGGGATACCATGATTATGATTCACTGGCGCTGCATGCTGATCTTCAAGGATCACGTTTAGTCAAGGATTTAGGGCAGCATCCAGTTTTATTGATGCGTAACCATGGGATAGTGGTTGCGGGTAAAAATATTGCTGAAACCTTTTATATGAACTATCATTTAGAGAAGGCCTGTGAGTTGCAGTGTAAGCTTTTAGCGATGAATCAAGAATATTGTGTACCATCGCATGAACTAAGCATCAGTGCATCAAAGGACTTAAATCAGTTCGAAATAAATAATGGACACAGGGATTGGCAAGCACTTAAGCGCAAATATAGTCATTTAATTAAATAGTTTTTATTCTATAGGTGAAATATGAGTCATGATAAACAACATAGCTTTTCAAATAGCAATCAATTTAAAGACATCGTAGCAGTAAAAGATATTCAAAAATACTTTCGCATGCCTGAAGCAGAGATGGTTAAGTTACTATTTACAACCTTAAATAATAACGACCTAGCCCGTAAAAAAATACATAAAGAAGCAAAGGCTTTAATTAAAGTGATCAGGGAAAAACCTTTGAGCTCTCTTAGCATTGAAGGTTTATTATTACAATACAACCTAAATTCTGAAGAAGGCATTGCTTTGATGTGTTTGGCCGAGGCATTGCTTCGTGTGCCAGATGTGACAACCATTAACCGATTAATCGAAGATAAACTTGGAACCCCGGATTGGTCCAAGGGTGAGGAAAGTCAATCTGCGCTGGGACATGCTATGCAATGGGGCTTGATTTTAACTGGGAAAGTTTTAAGTAAAACAGACGACGTTCATCACATGCAAAATGTGCTAAAGTCTGTGATTGCTAAGCTCGGGCAACCTGCACTAAGAACAGCAATCCATCAATTCATGCGTGTTTTTGCAAGTCAGTTTGTGTTAGGTGAAACATTGCCAAAAGCCCTTAAGGTTGCCAAAAAAGGCGAATCCAACGGTTATTGTTACAGCTTTGATATGTTAGGTGAGGCTGCATTAACAGCAGAGGATGCAACACATTATTTTGAAAGTTATATTGATGCAATTAAGTCCATTCCTAAGGATACGGAAAAATCAATATACGACCGTCCTGGCATATCTGTTAAGATTTCTGCGATCTTTGAACGTTATGAAACCAGCCAGCATGAAGCAGTGGTGACTGAGGTTTTACCAAAACTGAAAACACTGTGTCTATTAGCTAAAGAGCATCATGTGGGCCTAGTGATTGATGCTGAAGAGGCAGACCGTTTGATTTTATCTTTGGAATTATTAGAGCTTTTAATGGCAGATAAAGATTTAAAAGATTGGCCTGGTTTAGGTTTCGCTGTTCAGGCTTATCAAAAACGATCTGTTGCAGTCATTAAGTGGGTAAGCAAACGTGCCAGAAAGCATCAAAAGCGTCTTATGGTTAGATTAGTGAAGGGGGCTTATTGGGACACTGAAATCAAAGAAGCACAAGTTATGGGTTTATCTGGTTATCCTGTTTACACTGAAAAGGAACATACAGATTTAGCTTATTTGGCATGTGCACATCATATGATCGAGGCGAATGATGTTATCTATCCAATGTTTGCAACACATAATGTTTTATCAGTATTAACCATCAAGCATTGGCTAGGCAAAAGAAATGACTTTGAGTTTCAGCGTCTACATGGAATGGGTGAACAATTATATAAGCAATTGATGAGCCAGTCACCACTTCGTTGTCGTATTTATGCGCCTGTAGGCCCACACGATGATTTATTACCATATTTAGTCAGACGGTTACTTGAAAATGGTGCCACATCATCATTTGTGAATCAGATTGTTGACCATAAAGTACCTATCGATCAGATGCTTAAATCAGACCCGTTGATGTCTGTAGATCCCAAAAATATCCAATTAAATCCAAAAATTCCTTTGCCAAGGCATCTGTTTAAATCTGGTCGCATCAATTCTATGGGGCAAGATTTAAACAACCTTGAAGTGGTGTTAGATTTAGCGAAACAAATGGATGATTTGCCATGGAAAGATTTAGATGTCAAACCATTGATTGTTGGGGTTAAACAGTTTAAAGATACTCAGCCTATCACCAACCCTGCAAAGCGAAGTCATGTATTAGGTAAAGCATATAAAGCAACTTTAAAAGACGTTGATCAAGCGTATCAAGCAGCCAAAGCAATGGTGCCAAAATGGCAAGCTGTATCAATCGAGGATCGAGCTAATTTACTACGTAAAGCAGCTGATCAATTAGAAGCTAA
>JAURNZ010000029.1 GCA_030829925.1 Gammaproteobacteria bacterium
AGAATCACGTACTAGTCTTAAAACAGACATTGAAATGACTGCTGCGGGAATTGCTGAAGAAAATGTCATCCCAACCTTGAGTCCAAGATACATGTTAGCTGCTGTAAAAACAATGGTGATTAAGCTTGCTAATATACAGCCACGCAGCGTTAATTCTTTCATAGTTCCTCTCTTAATTCATAAATGAATGGTTTGAGTATAGATGAGATCATAAAATTAGGCAGTATTTTTTATAAAATTATTGATATGCGAGTACATTTCAGGATGCCATTGATGTGCACAGGGCAATATATATAAAGATGTAGTTGGTAGAGTTAATAATTTATGATAGGTTTTTTCAGCTAAAGACCAAGGTACAACGTCGTCGTATTCCCCATGCATAATTAGGGTTGGTGGCGCATTATTATCACTGAAATTGAAGGGGCAGTACCCTGACATCGCAATGATGCCTTGGATCTTGTTTTGGAGTCCATGAAGGCCAGAGTATATTGATTGTGCTGCCCCTTGAGAAAATCCACCAATAAAAATAGGGTTGGCTATTTCAGTTTGTAGGATGTGTTCAAGTCGGTGATGTGTCTCTATAATGCCTGTTTCTTGGGGGTCATCCTGTCGATCTAATGATTTAATGTCAAACCAACCAGGTGCTTCTTGTTGGTATAAGCTAATAAAGCGACTATATGCACCAGGTAAAATCCATTTAATGTTTGGAAATAGCTCCCCAAAAAAAGTGAAGTCATCAGGAGATGCCCCTAAGCCATGAAGCCACACAACAGTGGCATAGGTTGCTGATTCATTAATGATTAAAATATTATTTTCCTGCAATGTCGCCCCACAAGTATTTATGTAGTTGAATTTGTAGACGATAGGGTAATTTAGCTTCAACCATCCAGTCGGCCAACATTGTTGCGGACAAAGAGGTATGTTCTGGTGAAAACCAGATTTGATTGTGTTTGGTGCAAATTTCTGAAGCCATTTTTGCAGACCATATAAAGTCATTTTTATCACAAATAACAAATTTAATATGATCGTGGGACCTTAAAATATTAAGGTTTGCAAGATGATTCTTGTTTTCTTCAAGTGACCCAGGCGTTTTTAAATCCATAATGCAGACAGCTCTTGGGTCAACCTGAGCAATTGAGATGCTACCACTTGTTTCAATTGATACTTGATATTCATTATCACATAACAGCTTAATTAAACCATGCACTAATTTTTGAGCAAGTGGCTCACCACCTGTGATGCATACATACTTAGCTTTTGCTGATTTAACTTGATTAATAATATGACCAATGGTTTGATTCTCACCGCCCTTGAAGGCATATGCAGTATCACAATATTGGCAACGAAGCGGACAGCCTGTTAATCTGACAAAAGTTGTCAGTAAGCCCGCAAAGGGTCCTTCCCCCTGAAGAGATGTGAAAATTTCATGTATTTTTATTGTTTGGCGCATATGTGACAGAGAAGTGGTCATTTTCCGAGAGTGTTATCGTTAGTACTTCGATGTTTTTTGTTGTTAAGTGGGCAATGGTTTGATAGAGCCATTTAGCAATATTTTCAGTCGTTGGACTGACTTTATCGAAAGGCTTTAATTCATTAATAAATTTGTGATCTAGGGGTGCAATGGCTTGTTCAACCCAGGTTTTAGCCTCATAATAGTCTACGACCATATCTGCTGATTGGTCAGTATTATAAAATGTCACAGCAATACGATAGGTATGCCCGTGAACATTAGCACAGCTGCCTGAGTAATTATAAAGTTTGACAGCAGATTCAAATTGATCTTTTATTGTAACGGTTAACATTGATGACGCTAAGTTATCATTTATTGAGTTTTAGGTCAAGATACGCTTGAGGATAGTGTAAGCATTCGGTATCATTTTTAGGTGTGGCTTAAATATTTTATAGGGATCTTTTTATTTGGACAAACATTTGCAAGTTTGTACGATGAGCTACTGTGGCGCCCAGATTTATCAATGTGTGAAGGTTCCTTCCTTCCTTTAAACCAAGATCTTCAGTCGTTGCCACCGAATCAAACCATTATAACTACAGATAACAAAAGTGAACTTTCTCTTGGTAAAGAAGCTATTTTAAGAGATGTTACAATCAATCAAAATAGAGTCAAGATGTTTTCTGAAAATGCGCAATTAAAAGTTAATGCTGATAATGAGCTGCAAAGAATTAACTTTCTTGGTCTCACGTCTTATCATGAAGATGACTTTATTGTGACCGCCAAGCAAGGTAATTATAAAATGTCACAAGATAACTTGTCTCTTAACGATTTGAATTATCGTATTGGGTCAAAAAACAACATTGCTTGGGGGAGTTCAAAAAAACTGGATAGAGACCGAGACCAAACTTTTACATTTGAACACGTCAATGTGTCATTTTGCCCTCCATCTAGTCCCACATGGGCTATGAGTACGGAAAAAATGGTTTATTATCCTGACCAAAAATTAGTCACATTAGAGAATCCTGGTTTGGTTTTAAATGGTACGGAACTGATAAAGTTTCCATATTTTTCATTTATAACTTCTGGAAGGAAAAGTGGTTTTTTACAGCCAACGGTTAACTATACTCGTGAATATGGTTTTATGTATAAACAACCATATTACTTTAATCTTGCTGCTAATTTTGATTGGGTATTAGCGCCGATTATGTTTACAAAAGGTAGTTATGGATTTAATCAACTCTTCAGGTATTTGATGCCTTCTGGGAATGGACAATTTGGATCAGAGGTGATTTGGGATAATCATGAAGATGACCGACGTTTTCAGGCAAATTGGCAACATAACTATAGTCCATGGGATGATGCATCAGTAGATATTGATATTACTCGTTTCAGTGATTCTAACTGGTTCAGAGATTTTGGTAATACTTTTCATGTTCTAGATACACTTCATCCTGTCGAACAGCTATCATTAAATCAAATTCTAGGCTGGGGCAATATCAATTTTAATGTTGCCAAGTTTCAAAATGATTTTGTAACTGATTCAAGTACGATCCCTAGTAGTGAAGTATTTGCATTGAGGCCTCATTGGTTTAAGTTAAGTCCTTCTTGGGGCTTATCAAGCGTTATGGAAGCAGGTCGTTATTATAATATACAAAGTTCTAACCAAGGTACCTTTGGCAGCTCTGTACATAGAGTTGTTGGGGATATTAGTTTAGAGCAAAGCATTAATAGGCCATATGGTTATTTAAGAAATAAATTCGAAGAAATCATTAGGTATTATAATAGTGATGATGTCCATACTGAAACATCTATAATTCCAAGTTTTTCTAGTGAAGCTGGACTTTTTTTTGAAAAAAGAGGAAATCACTTATATCAAACGTTAATGCCTAAGTTGTTTTATGTGTATGTACCCTATCGCTCACAATATGACTACCCAATAATAGATGCAAGTGTAAAATCAGATAACAATTTAAGTTCGCTATTTTCATCACGGAGGTTCCAGGGGTTTGATCGAATTGGTGATGAAAATGCATTTGTATTAAGCATGTCAACCATGATTAAACAAGCAAAAGCAACTTATGAATTGGAAATGGGTAAACAAATTAATATTGAATCACCTAAACTTTGTCTTGATAAGGACTGTGATGACGATTCGCATGCTTATAATCCTCTAATTTTGAATTTAAAGGGTAGCCAAGATAATTTTTTAATTACCGCTAACGCCAACTATGATACCTCACTGAAAAGTTTTAGGAATGTTGGAGCGAACCTTGAAATTAAAAAAATCTTGCAAAGTGACTGGGTTATTAGATATGCATACGACATTAGGCAGCAAGACGATGCTTCTGGTGGGAAAACAGATTACCTTTCTCGGCTAGGTATTAGACAGACTTGGTATGCGACTGATTTTTTAACGATGAATGGTGCAATTGTAAAAGATTTTAAAGATGATCAGTTTTTCAGTTATGAGATTGGAGCACATTATGATACTTGTTGTTGGACATCCAATATAAATTTTGGTCGAAGATATATCGGAATCAGTGCAGATAATGCTGAATCGGATGATAATTATCAGTGGTATGCTTCCGTAGAATTGTTTTTAAAGGGGTTTTCATCAAAACCCATTGTTAAAGTTGGTAAAGATGATTCTCATGAAATACTTGAGTCCGTTGATCTAGATCAGTAATATGAAGTTTAGGAGATATAAGATTATGACCAGAATTTTATTATTAATTATAGTTAGTTTTAATTATGTTTTTGCTGGAGATGTTGATAAAGTAGTGGTCGTTGTCAATGATGAAGCAATCACACAGTATGATGTGAATGAGTTTATGCAGGCAGCATTGGCATCTATTCCAGATGATAAAAGAGATTTTGCTGCAAAAGATTTAAAAAAACAACATATTTCAATGATGGTTGATCAAGCGCTAATTTTAGATGTTGCTAAAAATAAACACATCAGTGCTACAGACGAAATGGTCAACAACGTACTTTCTAAAATACAGTCATCTATGACAATGGATGATAATGCTTTCTTGCATCATCTCGAAGAATTTAATATTTCTATGGATCAGTTTAAGGCTCATATTGAAAAAAACATCACTACAAGCCTTGTTCAAGAAGCAGTTGTCAGAGACACGATCAAAATATCGTCAAAGATGATTGCACATCATATTGAAGCAGATCAGCTTGCGAAAACACAGTATGTTTTTAATGATTACCGTATTAGCAAGGGCCAGCTTTCATCTCAACAACAAAAAGATCATGCAAATAGGTTGTATCAAGGCATCAAAGAGCAGACAAAAATACCTGATGCAATCAAAAGTTTTGTTGTAAGAACACCGTTTGTAGATGTTGCTAAGGATGCAATGCCAGATATATTTTATAAGAAGCTTGCAGATGCTAAACCTAAAGCAGTGATTGGGCCATTTAAGTTGGATAACGGCTATCATGTTATATGGTATCGTGAAAAGAAAATTCCAACGCCCATGACTGAAAATCAAGCAGGTAATTCTATTTTATCTCAAAAAGCTGGAGCAGCTATTAATAAGTGGATGAAGAACTTGCACGAAGCAGCATATATACAATTTTTTAGTTAAGGCTAGTCATTGTATCGAAAAAATAAAAGCCTTGGGCAACATTTCTTAATAGATCAAAATGTTTTAAATGACATTCTCAATCATATAGAAGCAAATCCAAATGAAGAAGTTTATGAGATTGGACCTGGCGCGGGTGCATTAACAGATTGTTTAATTCGTCATGGTTTGGTGGTTAAAGCAATTGAACTTGATAAGCGTTGGTGTCATTGGTTAAAGAAAAAATATGATGAAAAAGCTCTTAAGGTTATTAACCAAGATGCACTTCAATTCTCATGGCAAATATTATGTGCAGAAGATGTTGTGGTAGGAAATTTACCTTATAACATTGCAAGTGAGTTAATGTGTTCCTGGGTTGAGTCACAGATAACTTTTAAAAATGCAATTTTAATGATGCAAAAAGAAGTTGCAGATAGGGCGATGGCGTCGCCTGGTTCAAAACATTATGGTCGTCTTAGCATTGTCTTGCAAACCTATTTCAAAGTAGATCCTTTATTAAATGTGCCACCAGAAGCTTTCGATCCACCACCCAAGGTGCAGTCAGCTGTGATAAGGTTGTCATTGTTGCCTGAGAAATTATGCTCATTTGAGCTCTTGGAGCCGCTTAAAAAAGTTACAGCTGCTGCATTTAGCCAAAGGCGAAAAAAATGCAAGCATGGGCTTGCTACATACTTTACAGTTCAAGATTTAAAGAACATTGGGGTAGATCCTGAGCTAAGGCCTGAATTTTTAGAAGTGAACCAATTTATTCAATTGGCAGAAGAATATAAAAAAAATAGTTGTTAGTTGTTTAAGTGTATAAATAATGATATATTTTTTATTTTTTAAAGGTAATGTTAATGCAAGATAATGGTTTGAAATGGCTGCATAAAAGTTCTGTTGTTGTTGATGGGTATAACCCAGGTCTTTTGGAGCCAATATCACGATCTATGGCGAGAGGTTCATTAAATCATTTAAATTTTTTTGGATGTGATATTTGGCAGGCATACGAAGTTTCTTATCTAATGCCGTCAGGGTGTCCAAAAATTGCTACACTAACATTTAAGCTAGATGCACATAGTGATAACGTGGTTGAGTCAAAATCTTTGAAGCTTTACTTAAATTCACTTAACAATCATATGTTTAAAGATGAGGAAGCTTTTTACAAAACGATAACATGTGACTTAAGACCAATTTTAGGTGAAAGCTTTTCATTGGAAGTAACCTATCCTCCTTTTGCACCCATCATTAATACATTGCCATTGGCTGATTGGAATTGCTTAGATACATTAAGTCACCAAGGGATAGAAATACCTACTGTACCTGATCAAAACGTACTTAACGTTATTGATGATGCTCAAGTTTCGGAGAAGCTTTATACAATGCTATTCAGGGCTAATTGTTTGGTAACCAATCAGCCTGATTGGGCAACTGTTATGATCGAGTATGAAGGGTCTACATGGGATAAAAGTGCATTGATGGCGTATTTAATTTCATATAGGAACCATCAAGGTTTTCATGAGCAGTGCGTGGACCGGATTTATTCTGATATTACTGATATGTTAAATCCAAAAGCCCTTTTTATTCAAGCAAACTTCATGCGAAGAGGGGGAATTGACATCACACCTGTAAGAACCAATAAAGAAGATTTTGAGTTTATTTCAGGCCGAGATTGGCGTCAGTAGTTTAATTATCAACGAAGTTGTTGATTGGTCTCCAGGTCGAAAATATCACTAGGTTTGGTTCTATCTCCTAAAGGACCATCAAGAATATAAGAAACCTTATTTCCAAAATAATCATGAACTTCTTTAGCGGTTTTAGCACTCGGCAGTCCATGTGGATTCGCACTTGTTGAAACAACCGCCCCTTCAAATTGTGTACAGATCATGCTAGCAATGGGGTGATCTGTCATGCGCACAGCAATTTTTCGTTGATCTGATGCAAGTCGGTGCTTTGTTTTTATCGGAATTAGCCATGTCACAGGACCTGGCCAGGTGGATCTGAGTTGCTGCATTTGATCATCTGAAATTTCACAGTCAAAAGCATCTAAGTGTGCCCACTCACTTATTATGATTATAAATGGCATTTGATTAGGTCTATGTTTGAGGTCATAAATCTTCTCAATGGCTACAAGGTTGTTTGGATTGCAGCCCAATCCAAAACATGATTCTGTGGGATAGGCAATTATTTCACCAAGCCGAAGATATTCTACGCATTCTAAAATGTTGCTGCTATTCTGTGACTTCATGTTTGCAGGCAGGGCAAATGATTTGTTCGCCTGCTTTTTTTGTGATTTTTTTTGTCATAATTGGCCATTCACATGAGGGGCAGGTTTTATTTATTGGTTCATTCCAAATGGCATATTTACATTTAGGGTAACCTTGGCAGCCATAGAAAACTTTACCTCTCCTTGAGAATCGCTTCAGGATATTCTTTTCTTTACATTCTGGACAAAGAACACCTGTATCTGTTGGCTGATTGAGAGATTCAATGTGTTTACAGTCAGGATAAGCACTGCAGCCAATAAATTTACCATATTTGCCGTGTTTGTAGACAAGTTCAGAATCACACTCTGGACATTTTCGGTCTACTAGCTCTGGCGTTTCAGGTTCTGTTGATCCATCAATATTTGAAGTATAGTCACATTCAGGGTAGCCGCTGCAGCCAATAAACTTGCCACGTTTGCCTAGCTTTATATATAAATCCTTATTGCATTTGGGACATTTTTCATCGATTGTTTCCTGAGTAACCTCGCTTCTTTGAACGGTGCCCCCAACTGCCTCAATTTGAGTATGGAAGGGTGACCAAAAATCAGTCATGAGCGGGACCCATTCAATTTCACCACGTGACACAGCATCCAGTTTGTCTTCCAAGCTTGCTGTGAAGCCATATTCAACATATTTATCAAAATGATTATTTAAAAATCCGCAGACAACCTCGCCAACATCTGTTGGGCAAAATCTTTTTTGCTCATTCTTTTCAACGTATTCACGGTCAAGTAATGTGCTTATGATGGATGTGTAAGTGGATGGTCTCCCAATGCCAAGCTCTTCTAGATGTTTAACTAGGGTTGCTTCATTAAAACGGGCAGGCGGTTCTGTAAAATGTTGTTCGGAATTAAGCTTATCTATGGCAATTGACTCGCCTTTAGATAGTTTTGGCAAGAGGTTTTTTTCATCTAGTACCGAGGTTTTCTTATCATCCTGGCCTTCCTCGTAAACTTTTAGATAACCAGGATGTCTGATGGTTGATCCATTAGCTCTAAATGTTGCTACTGCTTTTGCAACCAAATCAACTGCAACTGTATCTAATGTGGCAGATTCAGTTTGGCTTGCAAGAGCTCTTTGCCAAATCAGTCTGTAAAGTTTGAATTGGTCTTTGTCTAAAAATCTTGATACAGAATCTGGTGTTCTAGTAAAGTCAGTTGGGCGAATGGCTTCGTGTGCTTCCTGGGCATTTTTGGTTTTAGTTTTAAATGTCCTTGGTTTGTCTGGCAGATAATCTTTCCCAAGTTTTTGTTCGATATAATCTCTGGCTTGGCTAATAGCCTCATTGCCTAATTGAACTGAGTCTGTACGCATATAAGTTATTAAACCTGTTTGACCCTGATCAGTTTTTACGCCCTCATACAGTTGTTGTGCAATACGCATGGTTCGCGATGCACTAAAGCCCAGCTTTCTGACTGCATCTTGTTGTAGTGTCGAAGTTGTATAAGGTGGTGGTGGATTTCTTTTACGCTCTTTTTCAACAATCGATTCGATCTTAAGCTCACCTTGACTCGCTTCTTCAACTGCTTTAACGATATCGTTTGCTTGCGCTTCATTTTTTACCGTTAATGTATCAATTTTTTCATCATTATATTTTGTCAGTTTCGCTGAAAAAGTAATATTTTCTTTAGTATGTTCGGTGCTTATTTTCCAGTATTCTTGACTCACGAAGTTGCGAATTTCTTCTTCACGTTCAACAATCATTTTTAATGCAGGGCTTTGAACACGTCCAGCAGATAGCCCTCGTCGAATTTTCTTCCATAATAATGGTGATAAATTAAACCCTACTAAGTAATCAAGCGCTCTTCTGGCTTGTTGAGCATTTACTAAAGACATTTCAATTTTTCTAGGTGATTTTAGCGCCTCATTTACGGCCTTTTTTGTTATTTGGTAAAAGACAAGGCGGTCACATGGTTTATCACTGCAGCCCGGTGTTGATTGGATTAAGTTCTGAATGTGCCATGCTATGGCCTCACCTTCTCTATCAGGGTCAGTTGCAAGGTATATGTGGTCGGCTTTTTTCGCCAGTTGTATTATTTTGTCAACATGTTTTTGGTTACGTTCGATTACAGAGTAATGCATTTTAAAATCATGCTCTGGTTCAACAGCGCCATTTTTTGGAATTAAATCCCGGACGTGACCGTAACTTGCTAAAACATTATACTCGTTGTTTAAGTATTGTTGTATAGTTTTAGCCTTAGATGGTGACTCAACAATTAATAAAGATTTACCCATTCGTTTTCCTATTCAAAAAAATCATATTTCTGCAACAGTGCTATTTATAACATATAATTATTATAAAAGAGAACACGATGATGCAAGTTAAAAAAAAATTAGTTTCAGAAAGTGCGTTAGAAAATCAAGTTTATCAAGTTTTTCCTGGTGATCTAAATCCTAATAATACTTTGTTTGGTGGGCATGTCATGGCCTTAATGGATAGTGTGGCTTATACAATAGCAACAATGCATAGCGGAAATGTTTGTGTGACTGCATGTGTGGATCATATTAATTTTATCAAGCCAGCGAGACTTGGAGATAAGATTTTAATATCGGGATCAGTCAATAGGTCATGGAAAACTTCTTTAGAAGTGGGTATTAAAGTATGCAAGCAAAACATTAAGGGTGGAGAGATTGAGCAAATTTTAAAAGCATATTTAGTATTTGTGGCCATTGATCAGGATGGGATGCCTGTGGAAGTGCCTGAATTGGTGTCTCAATCAGAAGAAGAGCACAAAAGATTTATGTCAGCAGAGCTTAGAAGAGAGAAAAGAAATAGCAGGAGAAAAAGGGATTAAATTCTATTAAATGTTTGGATAGAATATGCATATTTATGTTTGTCATCTATCTGATATTGAGTGGAATGTACTCTCTTCCATTGTGTTGGTTCAAACATAGGAAAAAATACATCGCCAATTAAATGATTATCTACGTAAGTTAAAACCATCTGGGATGCGATGGGAAGAAATGCTTCGTATACATTCTGTCCACCAATGATATAAACATCATCATCATTTTTAGTTAGTTCAATGATTTCATCGATACTCTTGCAGCAAACAAAGCCAGGCGCTTCAAACAAGGTGGTGCTGAGGATGACATTATTTCTTTTGGGGAGTGGTTTTTGACTTGGTAAGCTTGCAAAGGTTTTTCTGCCCATAACAATGGTTTTGTTTAAAGTAGTTTCCTTAAAATGCTTAAAGTCGTTTGGCAGATGCCAGGGAATGCCGCCGTCTTTCCCAATGGTGCGCTTGTGGTTTAATGCTGAAATTAAAATGAATCTAGGCATAAATAGAGCTCTATTACTATTATAATGCGATAAAGCAAGATGAAAAGTCTAATTTTTTTAAACGTTTTAACTAATTTCTGACAATATATTTAAACTGAGGCAAGTGTATTCAGCAGAAGACTGTAGTGCTTATGTCATAAATGATACAAACTGTTCTACAGATGTTATTGGTTAATGTGAACGTGTTACATTTTAGGCTGTTGTAATGATAGTATTGTTTTTAATATGCTTTTAGCATGCTTGGCCTTTGTTTTGACTGGAAAAACTGCTTGATCACATAATGAATTATGTTTAGTATATAAATATTCATGCTAATAATACGATTAATAATTTCATTGATTTCTCTAATCTTGTCAAGCAATGCATTTGCTGAAGAGATTAGAAATCCTGTCGAGCATTGGGCATCATACCCAAAAATCTCTTATCCTAAAGGTGATAAAGGTGAAGCCATAAAGCGTGGTGAATACCTCGTGATGGCTTCCGATTGCATTGCTTGTCACTCAACTGATGCTGAGCATCCATTTGCGGGTGGCAATGGTGTGCGCCCTGATATACCTCTATTAGGTTATCGTGTGCCAATAGGTACATTCTACTCTCCAAATATTACGCCAGATAAAAAAACAGGTATTGGAAATTGGACACAGAAAGATTTTCATAATGCTATTAGACATGGGGTTGCCCCAGATGGTAGCCAGTATTACCCTGCGCTGCCATACGTATGGTTTACGAAATTTTCTGACGAAGAAATTGATGATATGTATGAGTATTTTATGGCAATTCCTGCTGTTGACAGAGAAAATAAGCCTCATGACATCCCATTTTTTATGAAGTGGCGTGAGCTTATGTTGGGTTGGAAACTGTTATTTTTCTATCCATTTGATGGCCCTTATCGTCCTGACCCAACACGTTCGGAAGAGTGGAATCGAGGCGCCTTCTTGGTTGAGGGCCCAGCGCATTGTGGTATGTGTCATACCCCTATAACAATGTTTGGTTCTCCGCAGTTAGATAAGTCATACACGGGTTCAATTATTGATGGTTATGCAGCGCCAAATATCACGGGCACAAGCTTGAAAAAAGTATCAGTTGATGAATTGATTCGTGTATTCAAGTACGATGAAGTTCCAGGTGGTGGTGAGGTTAAAGGGCCCATGAAAGAAGTTAACCACGATAGTTTAATGTATCTAAAAGATTCAGACCTAAAAGCAATCTCAGTCTATTTAAAGACTACTGTTGATTCAGAGCCATTGGTTATTTCAGGGTCTGGAGATGCTAAAGGGCAAGCAATTTATAATAAACATTGCATGAATTGTCATGCCTCAGGTGCTGGTGGCGCGCCAAAGTATGGCGATGCTAATGATTGGGCGCCCATACAGGCACAGCCAGTCGACCAAACATATGAGCATGCCATCAAAGGCTTCCATGGGATGCCGGCAATGGGTTTATGTGGCGAGTGTAATGATGATGATATTAAGGCTACAGTGAATTATATGCTTAAAGCAGTATCTGTAACAAAATCTAAGCCTAAAAGAGCGTTAGGACCTGCTCCTAAAAATTACACTTTAGATGATGGTAAGCAGCTCTATGAAAAAGTTTGTGCAAGTTGCCATGATGATGGCGCATTAAATGCCCCGAAAATTGGTGATGAAAAAGCTTGGAAGCAAAGACTTACTTCACAAGGTTTCTTTGGTCTATTGAATGGTGTTGTGCATCCTGAGGGTTATAAGTCACTTCCTAATGATTGTGTTCCAAGAGGCACCTGTGATGACTGCAGTGATGGGCAATTGATAGCTGCGGTAAAGTATATTTTATATAAGAGCGTAAAACAAAATGATTTCAAACTTTGGTAAGATAATATTAGCCTTTTTGGCATCAAGCACTTTTGCTATGCAGCCATACAATGTAACTGAAGGTGTTACACCTATGTCTCACCAAATTTATGGTCTACATATGATCATATTTTATGTGTGTGTATTCATTGGTGTTGGGGTTGGTGTTGTTATGCTTTATACCCTTTACTATCACCGTAAAAGTAAGGGCGCTGTTGCTGCGCAGTTCCATGACAATTTTTGGGTTGAGGTTGTTTGGACATTGATACCATTTTTGTTATTGGTAGTGATGGCAATACCATCCACATTAGTTTTAATGCGTTTAAATGATTCTAGAGATGCAGAAGTTAATATTAAAGTTGTTGGGATGCAGTGGAAATGGCGATATGAGTATCTGGATCAAGATATTTCATTTAATAGTAACTTGGCGCCTTCCATAGCTAAAGCAATGAATGGGGAGCTAACCGATGAAGAAAAAGCAAATCCAAACTATCTTCTTGAAGTTGATCAACCCCTTGTTCTGCCAATTCATAAAAAAGTAAGATTTTTAATGACGTCTAATGATGTGATTCATGGATGGTTTATTCCAGAATTGGGTGTTAATCGTGATGCAAATCCAGGTTTGATTTCTGAGTCATGGGCATATATCGAAAAACCAGGTATTTATCGAGGGCAATGTAATCAATTATGTGGCTCTGGACATGGTTTTATGCCTATTGTTGTCGTTGCATTGGCCGAAAAAGATTATGATCTATGGGTTAAAGCAAAGAGAAAAATTATACCAGAATCTGAAGCAGATAAAATCATAAATAAAATTGCAACTGAGGTTAATCCTAACGCTATTAAAGCAGAAGATGATTCACAGAAAACGCCAGAACAAATAGCAATGAGTAAAGGTGAAGGTGTTTATGAAAATAATTGTGCAGGTTGCCACAAGTCTGATGGACAAGGGCAAGGGATTTTCCCAAAACTTGTTGGTAGTAGCTTAGCAACTGGTCCAATAGACCCTATGATTCACCAAATTTTATATGGCAAGGGAGCCATGCCTGGATTTAAGTCAATCCTAAGTCACGAAGAAATAGCACATGCGATTACTTATGTAAGGAATAGCAGGGGTAATGATGATAAACAAAAATATGGTGCTACTGCTGGTGGTTTAGTAACGGCAGATCAAGTTGCAAAACTTGATAAGTAATGGTGAGTTTAGAATAGAGAAGTAAGAGGATAAATATGGCAGATCAACCAGAAAAAGGTTTAATGAGGTGGGTAACTACCACAAATCACAAAGACATTGGAACATTATATTTGCTTTTTAGCTTAACTATGTTCTTTGTTGCAGGTTTTTTAGCATTAATCATGAGGACTGAATTGTCTTCTCCATACTTAATGATCATTAGTCCATTAACGTATAATCAATTAGTTACTTCGCATGGATTGATTATGATTTTTGGGGCAATTATGCCTGCATTAGCTGGATTTGCAAATTGGCAAATTCCGATGATGATCGGTGCAGCAGATATGGCGTTTCCAAGGTTAAACAATTGGAGTTTTTGGTTGTTGCCGTTTGCAACATTTATGTTAATGTCGCCATATTTTTTAAATGGTCCGCCAGCTGATATGGGGTGGACTTTTTATGCGCCGCTTTCAACTACTTATGGCCCCCCAGGCACTGATGCTATGATTTTTGGTATTCATATGTTAGGGATTTCATCAATCTTAGCATCTATAAATATCATCGCAACCATCTTGAATTTACGTGCACCAGGGATGACTTTAATGAATATGCCTATGTTTGTATGGTCTTGGTTGGTAACTGCTTTCCTTATTCTTGCTATCATGCCAATTTTGGCTGGCACAGTAACAATGATGCTTACGGATAGACATTTTGGCACAAGCTTTTTCAATGCTGCAGGTGGTGGTAGCCCATTATTATTTGAGCATTTATTTTGGTTTTTTGGTCATCCAGAGGTATATGTATTGGCATTACCAGTATTTGGGATTATTTCAGAGATAATCCCAGCATTTAGTAGAAAGCCATTGTTCGGTGCAACGTCAATGATTTACGCTATTGGGGGTATTGCAATTATGTCATTTGTTGTTTGGGTGCATCACATGTTTACAACAGGTGTTCATTTGGGTACACAAATTTTCTTTATGTACACAACAATGATTGTTGCGGTGCCTACGGGTGTAAAAGTATTTAACTGGATGGGTACGATGTATAAAGGCTCTATAACCTTAGAGCCCCCAATGAAGTTTGCAGTTGGATTTGTGTACTTATTTACATTAGGTGGGTTAACTGGAGTGATGTTAGCGATTGTGCCAGCAGATTATCAATACCATGCTACTTACTTTGTCGTTGGACACTTCCACTATGTTGTTGTTGCAGGATTATACCTGGGTTTAGTGGCGGGCGCATATTTTTGGGTGCCAAAATGGACTGGAAGGATGTACAGTTTTAAAGTTGCAGATTGGCATTTTTGGCTAACATTGATTTCTTCAAATATTACATTTTTTCCGATGCTATTGGTTGGTCTTGCAGGCATGCCAAGAAGAATTCCTGATTATAACTTGCAATTTACAGACTTTAATCAAATTGCAACCATTGGTGCATTTATGTTTGGGATATCACAAATATTGTTTGTGATATGTATGTATCAAGCAATCAAAACTGGTCCAAAAGCTAAAAAAATAATATGGGATGGTGCCAAAGGTCTTGAGTGGACATTAGATACACCATTACCCTATCATACATTTGAGAAGCCGCCCAAGGTGACTGGTAAAACTTACGTATGAAAAACCAGTTGTCTTTAAATCATTCTTGGTTTCCAATCATAACAGTGATTTCACTGTTCATGATTGCTATGGGATTATTAACGGCACTGCATCATCATGCTAATATCATACTTGCAGTTATGCCAGGATTAGTAATGTTTTGTTTTGTGAGTATCTATTGGCTAGTTGATTTAATCATTGCTCAACGTACAAATAAGTCTAAGAAAAATTTTTATATGGGCTTAAGTATGACTATTTTTAGCTTATTTATATTATGGTTTGCTTATTTACAAATTCCTTTATTTCATTTTGTTTGTCACCATTTTGGGATTGATGGGAATATACATAATCATGCGATGGGACATAACGATACACCTGTAAACTATAATCAGCCAGTAAATATGCATTTTACAACAACGTCTATGAGAGACTTTCCGGTTAAAGTCAAAATCAATCATATGAAGCAAACCTGGTATCCTGGTGGGCAGTATGATGTTGTTGTAAGTTTCATAAATGAAGGCAATAAAACAGTAGATGTGCATCCAATCCTATCTGCGACGCCGGAAAGATCAACATTGTCAATGCAATTTCTAGATCATTTTCCAAATACTGTAAGCATTAAGCCAGGTATGTATTACCAAAAAAGTATTAAAATTAGAGTGAATCCAGATTTTCCTAAAGATATTCATGCAGTCGCAATGTTGTTTCATTCGAGTGATCATTCACTCACTAATAAACCTGGTCAACAAACACATTGGCGTGAACTTAGGTCTCGTTATCATCACAAGAGGATATAAATATGTCATCTGATCATCACATCATACCACCTACCTATTTACCAATTGTTGGTTCAGTTGCTATTTTTTGTACATTGTTTGGGTTCTTAAACTGGCTACATGATTCACCTTATGGCATAGAGACATTAGTTTTTGGCTTGACATTGCTACTAATTATGATGTTTTTTTGGTTTAGAGCGGTCATCAACGAAAACTTAACAACGTTTCGTGGTGATAAGCAAATGGATAGGTCTTTTCGTTATGGGATGGCTTGGTTTATTTTTACTGAGGTAGCATTGTTTGGTGCATTTTTTGGTGTTTTATTCTATGTGCGTCATGTTGTAATGTCATTTCTTGGTGGTGTGCCAGGCAATGAAGCTACACATTATTTACTTTGGCCTGATTTTTCAGGTGATTGGCCAGTTTTGACAACACCAAATCCATCAAAGTTCTTAGGACCAAAGATGGCTATGGGGCCATGGGGGATTCCAGCAATTAATACAATGATTCTGCTCACCAGTGGTTTAACAATCACATTGGCGCACTGGCGATTGATAGAAGAAAAGCATAAAGTCGCTGGATTTTGGCAGCTATGTACAATATTACTTGGAATGGCATTTTTGTATTTTCAAGCCCATGAGTATATTGAGGCTTACACAGAGTATGGATTGCGATTTGATGCGGGTATTTATGGTAATATATTTTTTATATTAACTGGTTTGCATGGTTTTCATGTCACTGTTGGAACCATCATGTTGTTTGTGATTATGATTAGGATATTCTTAGAACATTTTGACGAGCATAACCATTTCGCATTTGAAGCAGTTGCTTGGTATTGGCATATGGTTGATGTTGTATGGTTAGCATTATTTGTGGTGGTCTATTGGCTCTAAAATGAGAAAAAAAATAACAATAAAAAATGTACAAGGCAGTTGTGAAAATTGCTATAAGGGAAAAACAAATAAGTTAAGCGAACATTTAAAAAAATCCAACGTTTCATATGATATAGGTAATAAAGAAATTTATATTACTTATGATAATAAAGAGCAAAAAGTAGATCATTCAAATTTATTGTTATTGGGTTATGAAGCAAAAAATATTTTAGAGATTAATTTATCTGATCAAGCGAATGTAGACGAACTCAATAAAGCATTTAAATCCCCAAAAAATATAAAAAAGAATAATATATTTCATGAATTATTTAAGCCTGTATTGGCGCTTTTAATTGGTTATACCGAATTATGTTGTATCTTAATGGCATTATTCCCGACTAGTATGTTATTTATGGTTGCTGGTGTGAATTTAGCTTTAATTATTTGGCTAGGTTGGGATCATTTTAAAGCAGCAAAAACATCTTTAAAGTATCTTATTCCGCCAATTGCGTCGATGCTTGCATTTATGACTATGCCTTTATTAATGCCAACAGCCATAGCTTCATGGTCTATGTTATGGTCAATAGGTTTGGCCTTGTCTACTTTTTCTGTTGCCGGTATTTCATGGTATCAAAGACAATCCCTATCTATGGAAACTTTGATCACTCTTGCGGTTACTATGGCATGGATATTTTCAACATTGCAGCTTTGTATCCCTGCGTTATCTGTTGCCTTTGGTGCACAGATTTATTTTCATGACTCAATGATCATTTTAGGTGTTGTTGGTATTGCAGGATACTTAAAAAATAGTTGGACGACTTCTAAAGAACAATGGCTAGTTTTTGAAAATGGACAATTTCAAACTAAATCTATGGCAGCGATCACAGAAGGACATATCATTGCATTGGAAGTTGGTAAAGCTTATCCATTTCCTCTAAGAATTCTCAATGGCAGCATTGAAGCTGATTATAGTATACGTGAGGATGCTAGCGACAAGATAATTAAAACAGTAAAAAAAGAT